>NZ_CABSQO010000039.1:0-33456 GCF_902479755.1 uncultured Tissierella sp.
TAGAGCAATTCTATGAAGATATTGTACTATTTTTTCATATTTAGTTTACAGAGCCTTTAACTATGTTAATATCTTTTTAAATACAAAAATAAGCGGATAGATTTCTCCATCAGCTTAATTATTTTTATATTTACTTATTCTTAGAGGATAATTTTACAGCATATTTTGATTTTATAGACTAAGTATTTTCAGTTATAATGAACTTGTATTTGAGATATAATCTCATGTTACTATAATATCATCTACTTTGACTCAAAAGGTATCATATTCGTATCATTCTCTCCATATATTCCTACTACTAATTTATTTATAGCTTTTTTTCTTATTCTTTTGCTATGAACTTCGCTATATTTGACTAAATGGGCTACTTGCCACCATTGCAGTCCTTCTATATATCTTTTTTCTATTACTAGTCTTTCTACTTCATTCAGTCCCTCCATTGCCCTATCTATAGATTCTAATTTTTCGCTAATTCTTTCTATACTATGTCTTAAATAATCTATTTTCTCTAATATGGATAGCATTGTACTTTCTGTACTACTACTGATTTTAAATGTAGGGCTTATCTTTACTGAATCATAGTTTATTGCAGTTAACCCATCCTCTCTTTCTAAACGTTTTATTTCTTCTTTCATATTTTTTATACTTATCTCAGACATTTTATAATTATATAATAATTTTTCTACAGCTTTATATTTATCCATTGTTTTGTTCCCCCTTAGATTCGTTTTCTTATGATTTCTATAATTTTTTAATCTTCATAGCTAATCCATCCATATTGGTCATATGCTCCAAATTTCTATATAGACATATAATTGATAGCAGTTAGAAACTTTTTATTATTTATTTTCCTTTATTCTTTTTAATTTTAGTTAATATAATCTTCCTTTTTTAACTTCCTTATAATACTCCTCCTTTATTTCTAATTGTATTTCCGTCATTTTTTGATAAAAAATTAATATCTAATCCTAAGCATGAAACCAATTTAATCAAAATTTCTACATTAGACATATACTTCCATTTTCTGTATCAAAAAGATAGCTTCTTGGTATTGTTACGTTTTTTTGTTATTTGTAATTATATTTTCTCTTTCTCAATTCTTTTATCTCTTATTTCTTGTCCTATTGTTTTTTTATTATTCATTCCTCTCACCTCTTACTTAAATTGTATTGTATATCCGTCTTCGTGTAAAATATCAAATATCTTAATTTTGGGTATAAAAATTGAATTAAATTAGACTCCCATTGTATAACCGTCTCTTTTCTTAATTTACCTTGTATTTACGTCTTTTTGTGTATTGTATTTCCGTATTAATTTGGATATACTAAATATAGTCGGTTCTTACGACATTAGGAGGTTGGTAAAATGACTATAGGGGAAAATATCAAAAAATATAGAAAAGAGAAGGGTCTTACACAAAAAGAACTAGCTGAAAAAAGTAATCTTTCCCGTTCCTATTTAGCTGATTTAGAGAGAGATAGATATAATCCAAGCTTAGATTCTTTGAAACTAATTGCCAATAGTCTAGAGGTGGATGTAAGTATATTATTAGGTGAAAATAATTCTACAATAAAAATATTTAACACTTTAAAGGATGATAAAGAATTATTAGACTTCTGGAATATATTAAAAGAAAGAGAAGACTTACAACTGCTGTTTAAACAAACTAAGGATTTATCACCAAAAGGAATACAGCAGGTTATTAGAATAATAAAAGCTATTGAGGATGAAGAGGATAGAGAGAACGAATAAAATGTATAAGGCAACAAAGGGGGTACTGCAAATGAAAATAGATATATTAGATGAACCTTTACTTAGATCATTAATTGACGGAAATATTTCTTTTCATGAAGTAATGAATGCTTATGATATTAGAACATCTATAGCATTTAATTTAGAATGTAGTGTACTAGGATTTGTATATCTTAGCCGGAGAAAGAAATATCATCTTATTTTAAATGGAAATGTAAACTATGAAACTCAATGTAAAACTTTTGTACATGAAATAAAACACATTACACAAGATATGCCACAAATGGGATATATGATTGGGATTAATATGCAATATACATATTTTGAAAATGAAGCTGATATAATAGCAGAAAGAGTAATTAAATATATATAAAATCTAGATTTATTAGGGGGATAGTAAAATGTTAGGAAAGATATTAAAGATATTTGGATATTTTATTGTTATGATTTCTATAGTTGCCGCAGTATCAAGCATTATTAATAAAGATTTTGCATTACTTGTTTTTCAAATATTAGCTTTATTTGCAGGAATATTTTTAGTTTATGCATTAAAAGATACTAAGATATTTAAAAAATCAAATACCATAGAAATGGATTTATCTGAAGAAGATAAAAAGATCATTTAATAAACATGAAAAAAGGTAGAAAATCATTCTACCTTTTTTATTATATAATTATACAGATTAATCCTCCGCTTCCATCATTTATTATCCTTTCAAGAGCTCTTCTAAGTTTTTGCCTTGCATCTTCTGGCATTGTGCTAAGCTTTCCTTGAAGCTGTTCATTTACCAATTCATATAAGGATTTGCCAAATAAATTTGATTGCCAGATCTTTGAAGGCTCTTCTTCGAATTCTGATAACAAATATTGTATTAACTCTTCAGATTGTTTTTCTGTACCTATGAGCGGAGAAACTTCCGTTGCTATATCTGCCCTGAGTACATGAAAAGATGGTGCCTTTGCCTTTAATTTTACTCCAAAACGATTTCCCTGACGATAAATTTCAGGTTCTGCAAGCTCAAGCTCTTCTAAACTAGGGCTTACTAAACCATACCCAATATCTTTAGCCTCAATTAGTGCTTTTTCAATCTTATCATATTTCTTCTTCGTCTCTGCCAGCTTAGAAATTAAACCTAATAATTGATAGTCTCCTTCTATAGAATATCCTGTCATATCCTTTAATACACTATAGAATAATCCATCATCAATAACTATCTCAGAATGTACAATCCCCTCTCCTAATTTAATTTCAACTAATTTTACATTTTTTACAATATCTAATTCCTTTAGGGGATTCAAAAAGCTTGAAACTTCGTTTAGTTTTTGAAGACCTTCAATTGTTTCTTTTAATGAATTTAATATACTTGACTTTATCCAATGTTTCTTTGGTAATCCTTCTATCCATTTTGGAAGATTGATGGTAACCTCTTTCACAGGGAATTCAAATAATAATTTTTCAAAAATCTTTTCAATATCTTGAGCATCCATATTTAAGCAATCTACGACCACTACCGATACTCCATATTTACTTTGCAAACTTTCTCTAAGAGCAATTGTACTATCTAAGTTAGGATGCTTTGAATTTAAAATTATAACAAATGGTTTTCCTAATTCCTTTAATTCTGAAATTACCCTTTCTTCTGCTTTTATATAGTTAGATCTGTCTATATCAGTTATAGATCCATCTGTTGTTACAACTAATCCAATAGTAGAGTGATCTGTTATTACCTTTCTTGTACCTATCTCAGCTGCTTCTTCAAAAGGAATTTCTTTCTCATACCAAGGGGTAGTAACCATTCTAGGTATGAAATTTTCCTCATGACCTAAAGCTCCACTAACTAAGTATCCAACACAGTCTACCATTCTTACTTTAAAGTTCACATTTTCATTTAAAGTAAGCTCTACAGCTTCATTAGGTACAAATTTGGGTTCTGTAGTCATTATTGTTTTTCCTGACCCACTTAAAGGTAGTTCATCCTTGGCTCTTTCTTTTTTATGCTTATTGTCGATATTAGGCAAAACAAGTAGTTCCATAAACCTTTTTATAAAAGTAGATTTGCCTGTTCTAACTGGTCCGACAATGCCCGCATAAATATCTCCATCTGTTCGCTCTGCAATATCTTTGTATATATCAAATACCTCCACATCATTCCCCCCTTATGAATATAATTATTTAAATACAATACTTAACATTATATATATACGTCTAGTACTATGAAATATTACAAGCTAATGAAAAAAACCTGCTAAAAATAGCAGGTTACCATAAATTATTATTTTCTAATACTATATTTTCCATTTCATGCTTTCTATCTCTAATCATTAAATTAGAAACTGAGTTTTTAACATCCTTACCTTCATATATTACTCCATATATTTCTTCAGTAATAGGCATGTTAATATTATATTTCTTAGACAGTTCAAAAGTAGATTTTGCTGTCTTTATACCTTCTACAACCATTCCAATCTGTCTAATAGCATCATCTATTTTTATTCCTTGTCCAATTAATATACCAGCTCTTCTATTTCTACTATGCATACTTGTACAAGTTACAATTAAATCTCCTATACCTGCTAAACCTAAAAATGTGCTTGCTTGCGCACCCATTTTTTCACCAAGTCTAGCCATTTCAAATATACCTCTAGTCATAAGTGCCGCCTTAGTGTTATCCCCCCAGCCCAATCCATCTGATATTCCAGCTCCTAATGCAATTACATTTTTCAAAGCTCCGCCTAGTTCTACACCTATAACATCTGGATTTGTATATACTCTAAAACTAGGAGTAATGAATATATCCTGAACATATTCAGCAACTTCTTTGTCCTTAGAAGCAGAAACAACTGTAGTAGGCATATCTTTGGCGACCTCCTCAGCATGAGAAGGCCCAGAAAGTATAGTATATTTACTATTTGGTACTATTTCCTCAACTATCTGAGATATTCTAAGTAAAGTTTCATTCTCGATTCCCTTAGAAACATTTACTATTATTTGCTCCCTTTTAATATAAGGTTTTGAGTTCTCTAGGACCTCTCTAATTCCATGAGTTCCTACAGATAAAACTATTAAATCCTTTTTATAGTTAACTTCTTCTAAATCATTTGTTAATTTTAAATTTGATGGTAATATTGCATTAGGAAGATATTTTTGGTTAATTCTTGAATTATTCATTTCTTCAATTTGATTCTTATCTCTTAACCATATTTGAACATCATAGCCCTTGTTAGCCAATAAAATTCCTAGGGCAGTACCCCAACTACCGCCTCCTAATACTCCAATTTGTTCCGTCATTTATAACACCTGCCTATATATTATTTCCTAGCTTGTTCTCTTCTCCTCTACATAGTCTAAATATATTAGCCTTATGTCTATACACAGATAGTGCCGCAAGCACCCATGTAGTAATATATAAATACTTATTTACTGAATCTAAAGTTAATACCATAGCAACAGGTGCAGAAATAGAAGCTGCAATTGAACCCAGAGATACATATTTAGTAAATATTATTATACTAGCAGCTACTAATAAACATGCTAAGCCTGCTTTCCAATTAAGGATCAATAAAACTCCGAAAGATGTTGCCACCCCTTTTCCACCCTTAAATCCAAGGAATATAGGAAAATCGTGCCCTAAAACAACAAAAATTCCCGCTAAAAGGCTTCCGTTAAATCCAAACATAGATTTCCCTATTAGTACAGCTATTACCCCCTTTAATATGTCTAAAGCAAAAGTTAATGCTCCCACCTTTTTACCTAGAACGCGAAGTGCATTAGTGGCACCAGCATTTCCGCTTCCATAATTTCTTATATCAATATTTTTCGATATCTTTCCTAAAAAATAAGCTGATGAGAAACATCCTATTAGATAAGATAATAATATAGTTATAAGTATTTTCATTATTTTTCTCCCTTTTGTCTAAATTCAAATTGGATAGGTGTACCTACAAAGCCAAAATGATTTCTTATTTGATTTTCCAAATACCTTACATATGAAAAATGCATAAGTTCCTTATAATTTACAAATATTACAAACTTTGGAGGCCTTACAGAAACTTGTGTACCATAATAAATTTTTGCTCTCTTACCTTTGTCACTAGGAGGCTGATTCATTAATACGGCCTCATTTACTATATCATTTAATACACCTGTGCTAATCCTTAAATTATAATTATTATTTACTACATTTATTAACTCTAATAACTTATCTACCCTTTGCCCTGTCAATGCTGAAATAAAAATAATCGGTGCATATGTTATGAATCCTAAAACCCTTCTAATTTCCTTTTCGAACTCTAAATGAGTATTGCTATCTTTTTTAACTAAATCCCATTTGTTAATAGCTATAATAATAGCTTTTCCATTGTCATGAGCATATCCTGCTATCTTAGTATCTTGTTCTGTGACCCCTTCTGTTGCATCAATAACTAGTACACAAATATCTGATCTATCTACAGCAGTCAATGTCCTTATTACAGAATACCTTTCGACATCCTCATAAATACTTCTCTTACGCCTTAATCCTGCAGTGTCAATAAATACATATCTATTATCACCAAAGTTAAAATAAGTATCAATGGCATCTCTAGTTGTTCCTGGAATGTTGGTTACGATTACTCTTTCTTCTCCCAAGATATTATTGATTAAAGAAGATTTACCTACATTCGGTTTACCTATTAAAGCAACTCTTATTAAATCTTCATCATAATCAGTATCCTTATCTTCAGGAAAATGTTTCACAATCTCATCTAATAAATCTCCAATACCAAGACCTTGTTCTCCAGATATAATCATAGGTTCTCCAAGCCCTAATTCATAAAATTCATACACTTGATTTTTAAAATTGGGGGTATCAATTTTATTACAAGCTACTATTACATTTTTACCTGATTTTCTGAGCATATTTCCTATTTCTCTATCTGTAGAATTTAGCCCCTCTAATCCATCCACTACAAACAAAATAACATCAGCTGTGTCTATAGCCATTTCAGCTTGTCTTTTAATATTTTTCATAATTATCTCTTCATTTTCAGGCTCAAGTCCACCTGTATCTATTACTGTAAAATATTTTCCAAGCCACTCTCCTTCAGCATAAATCCTATCTCTAGTCACTCCTGGCGTATCTTCTGTTATTGCAATTCTTTTTCCCACCAATTTGTTAAATAAAGTTGACTTTCCTACATTTGGTCTCCCAACTATGCAAACAATTGCTCTATTCATTTATTCATCCCTCAATTCTTTATTATATCAATTAAATTTTTTCCCTCAACTTTAGATGAGATTACAGGAATATCTAATGCTTTAGATACTTCTTCAATAGTTAAGTTATCCAAAAAAATTTCCTCATCTCTCTTCATCATAGTTCTCGGAACAATGATCCCATCTACATTATCATATCCCTTTAATTGAGCAACTAAGTCCTGACCTGTTATTAGTCCAGATACAGTAATAGTCTCTCCAAAAAACTTATTAACTATTGGTATAACCATTAGTTCTAATCCATTAAATTTTTCAAGTATCTTATCTTTTATTCTATTCATAAAATCATATGCTAAAGTCCCAGTAGCCAAAATATATCTTTTCTTACTGTTAATTGTAGATTTTATTAGCCTAAGTTCCTTAATTACTTCATCTTCAAAGGATTTCATAAGTCCTACGCCATTTTCCAATTGAGGAAATCCTTCATATTCATCATGCTTAGGAAGTTCTCTCTTAGTAGATGCAAAAAACTCATCAGAAGCAAATACAAATCTGGTATCTAACTTTTCTAGAAAATATTCTTGTTTATCAGATATAAAATTCAATAAATCATTCGCTGATTCTTTAGTATATGGTTTTAATTCTTGAAGTTTTTCCCTATATTTAGTTATACCTACCGGTACTACAGCAACACTTTCAATAGTAGGATATAATTTAGATAAGTCGTATAAAGTTCTATCTAGTTCAGGACCATCATTTACTCCTGGTACTAATACTATTTGACAGTTAACTTCCAACTTAGCATCTTTAAATCTTTTTAATATTTCATATACATTTCCAGCATTTTTATTATTCAACATCTTTACCCTAAGCTCTGGATTAGTAGTATGAACACTTACATTTATTGGACTAAGTCTATAACTTATAATTCTATCTATCTCTTCATCACTCATGTTAGTCAAAGTAATGAAATTCCCTTGTAAAAAAGATAACCTTGAATCATCATCTTTAAAATATAAAGTTTCCCTCATATTAGGAGGCAATTGATCAATAAAGCAAAAGATGCACTTGTTTCTACAGGATTTAGCTTTATCTATTAAAGGATTAGTAAATACTAAACCTAAATCTTCATCAAAATCCTTTTCTATTTCAAATTCCCAAATATCTCCATCTTCCTTTTCTATGGCAACTACTATATAATCATCTGAAACCAAATATTTATAATCAATAATATCTCTAACAGGTATATCATTTATAGATAATAATATATCTCCTGGTTCTATTTCTAATTCTTCTGCTATACTGCCTTTTGCAACTTCCTCTATAATATTTTTGTCCTCATTAAAGTTTTTTAATTCCATTTTTGCACCTCAATTGATTTTAAGTATATGTTTATTATTCTAATACAGTATAGCTCATATGTAAAGATAAGCCTACAGAATTAATCTGTAGGCATTTCATTTCGCTTAGTATAATGGATATTTATCACATAATTTAGCTACTCTAGTTCTTATTTCATCTCTATCATTATTCTCATCTAAAGCCAATGTAATTATTTCCGCTATTTCCATCATATCTTCTTCTTTCATTCCACGTGTTGTCACAGCTGGTGTACCAATTCTTATTCCACTAGTTATGAATGGTGATTCTGGATCATTAGGAATAGTATTTTTGTTAGTTGCTATACCAATATCATCTAGAAGAGCTTCTGATTTTTTTCCTGTTAATCCCTTAGTCCTAACATCTATTAGTATTAAGTGATTATCTGTACCTCCTGAAACAAGTCTAAAACCATTTTTTAATAATCCTTCAGCTAAAGCTTTTGCATTATTAATTGTTTGCTGTTGATAAGCTTTAAAATCATCCTGTAAAGCTTCTCCAAATGCAACTGCCTTAGCAGCAATTATATGCATCAATGGTCCACCTTGAATTCCAGGGAAAATTGCTTTATCTATTGCCTTTGCATACTCTTCTTTACAAAGTATTGCTCCGCCACGTGGTCCTCTAAGTGTTTTATGAGTTGTAGTAGTTACAAAGTCAGCATAAGGAACTGGATTAGGATGAAGTCCTGCTGCAACTAAACCTGCTATATGAGCCATATCTACCATTAAATATGCTCCTATTTCATCTGCAATCTCTCTGAACTTAGCAAAATCAATTTGTCTTGGATATGCACTAGCACCAGCTACTATCATTCTTGGCTTTTCTCTCAAAGCAATTTCTCTAACTTCATCATAATCTATTGTCTCTGTTTCTTTATTTACTCCATAAGCTATAAAATTGAAGTAGGTACCTGAGATATTAACTGGACTACCATGAGTTAAGTGACCACCTTGTGATAAATTCATACCTAATACCTTATCACCAGGTTTTAATACTGCAAAATAAACTCCTAAATTAGCATTAGAACCGGAGTGTGGTTGTACATTGGCATGATCAGCTCCGAATATTTCCTTCATCCTGTCACGAGCCAAGTTTTCAACCTTATCCACTACTTCGCATCCACCATAATATCTTTTAGCTGGATATCCTTCTGCATATTTATTAGTTAAATAACTGCCTGCTGCTTCCATTACCTGCGGGGTTACAAAGTTTTCTGAAGCTATAAGTTCAATATGCTTTTTTTGCCTGTTTAATTCCATTTCAATAATATTCATTACTTCAGGATCATGCTTAGTTAAATTTGTAAAATCCATCTTCTTATACTCCCCTCATCTTTTATTTTTTGTAATTAATTATAAGCATATTATGCTATAATATAATATAATCAATCTCAAAGGTAAAAAAACCAGTCATTTACATTATATAGATTTTTTACTATTTTTACAAGAATATTAATCAAAGAGGTGAGAATATGGATAATTCTGAAATCTATAATAGAGAAGAAATCAAAAAATTATTAGTTTTGGCAACTTTGGCTGGCAGTATAATGCTTAAAAGTGGAGCTGAAATCTATCGAGTTGAAGATACTATAATTAGAATTTGCAAATCGAGAAAGGGAATTAAATATGTTGATGCTTATATAGTTCCAACAGGAATCTTTATATCCTTGGAGTATAAAGGCGAATTGATGTCTTACATTAAAAGAATTAAATCTATTTCTATAGATTTAAATAAAATTGCTATGGTAAATGAATTTTCTCGTGCCTTTGTTAATTCTCAGCAACCTCTGGATATTTGGCTTGAGGAATTAAAAAGAATAAATAAAGTAAATAGATATACAAAATTAACTAAAACTATCTTTGGGTCTTTAGCTGCAGCATTTTTTTGTGTTCTATTTGGCGGCTCAGTTCTAGACTTTATTGGATCTGCCATTGTAAGTTTTATTGCCTTGACTATTGTAAATCTAATATCAAAACTTGAACTTACTTTCTTTATAGATAATTTAATTGGTTCAGCTCTTGCAGCTTTACTTTCCCATATTTTAGTCCATATTGGAGTAGGTGAAAATATTGATAAGGTAATAATAGGTTCTATAATGTGTTTAGTTCCTGGAGTTGCAATTACAAACTCTATTAGAGATACTATGTCAGGCGATTTTGTATCTGGACTATCTAGAGGTGCAGAAGCTGTATTTTCTGCAATCGCAATAGCACTTGGTGTTGGAATCATTCTCAACTTTTATGCTAAGGGGGTATTTTAACTTGGATATAATCAAACAATTAGTATTATCATTTTTATCTACAATTGGATTTTCTGTATTATTTAGTTCTCCAAAGGAAACCTTAGGATACGCTGGTCTTAATGGTTCTATAGGCTGGACTTTATACTATATAACTACAAAAGTATTTCATAGTAATATAACAGGTACATTTTTTGGTGCTGTTACTGTAGGATTATTAGGTGAATTTTTGGCAAGATTACGCAAAAAGCCAGCAACCATATTTATCACCTCTGGAATAGTTCCATTGGTTCCTGGTGCTGGCATGTATTACACAATGCTTGCTATAATAGAAAATGATTTTACTATGGCTGCAACTAAAGGTGTAGAAACTTTCTTTATAGCAGCTGCCATAGCTGTAGGAATAATAATTTCTTCAGGTTTCTCTAGGTCAATAAGAAGAGTTAAACTAAAAGACTAGATTTACTTTGTATATTTTATCATTATATCTACCAATTTATCTAATGCCTCTTCTTCAGTTTCACCTTCTAAATAATGTTTTAAACAATTTTTCATGTAATTTTCAAGTATTAATCCACCTACACTGTTTAATGCTGCTCTTGCAGCAGCTACTTGGATTAATATATCTCCGCAAAACTTGTCTTCGTCAACCATCTTTTGTATACCTTTTATTTGTCCTTCAACTCTTCTTAACCTTTTGATAACAGCAGTTTTATCTCCCAACAGTCGCACCCCTTCATCTAAATAATTCTTGTCATTCTTATAATGTCTTCTTCCTTCTTTCCAATCTTTTTATCGATAGTTCTAACTATAAAATATCCTAAAGCCATAAATATTAAACCTATTAAGAAACTCAAAGGCTCATAATTAGATATTTCTAGGTTTTTGAAAGTCTTCATACCTATTAATATTCCTAAAATTAACATAGTAAAAGGAATCATATATACAACCATAGTATATTTCAATATATTTTTAGTTTCTCCTTTTATCTCAACAAGATCTCCTACTTTAGCATCTATATTATTTGGAAGGATAACAACATGATTTGGAGCATGACAGCTCCCACCACAGCTTTTACAGTTATCTCCACATGCTGAGATTCTCCTTACTTCTACTTCAACCTTTCCATTGGATACCTTTCTTACAAATCCAACTTGATCCATAGGTACACCTCCTAAAGCACAGTGTCATTTATTTTTTACTAGTTTGTAATATAATCTGTTAGTTATATTTATTATATCATAAACTATCAGTAAAGTGTTATCCAATCCAGTTCTTACTAATACTTATAATTTTAAATGACTCTTATATTAGCCTATATACTATTTAATATTAAGCTTCACATGAACTTCTTCTAACTGTTTTTCTGATACAGTAGTAGGTGCACTTGTCATCAAACATGTAGCAGATTGAGTTTTAGGAAAAGCAATGACATCTCTAATATTTGATGTATTTGATAAAAGCATAATAAGTCTATCAAATCCATATGCAATACCTCCATGTGGAGGAGTTCCATACTTAAAAGCTTCTAAAAGAAATCCAAACTTATCCCAAGCTTCTTCCTCTGTAAATCCTAATGCGCTAAACATTCTCTTTTGTAAATCAGAATTATTGATTCTGATACTTCCACCACCCATTTCATCTCCATTAATAACTATATCATAAGCCTTAGCCCTTACCTTTTCAGGCTGAGACTCCAAAAGCTCTATGTCCTCATCCATTGGATGGGTAAAAGGATGATGCTTTGCCACATATCTATTTTCTTCCTCGTCATATTCAAATAATGGGAATTCAGTAATCCAAACTAATTTCATATCATTAGGATCAATTATATTTAATCTTTTAGCTACTTCATTTCTTAAATTACCTAAACTATCGTATACAACTGAGTTTTTATCAGCTACGAAAAGAATTAAATCACCTTTTTCTCCTTCCATTCTTTCCAAAATATTAGCAAATTCTTCTTCACTAAAGAACTTTGCAATAGGGGAGGTGATACCTTCTTGTGTAATCTTTATCCAAGCCAAACCTTTTGCACCATAAGTCTTCGCATAATCCTCTAAAGCAGTTATATCTTTTCTAGTAAATCTATCTCCGTATCCTTTAATATTTATACCTCGTACAGAGCCTTGACTTTCCATAGCTCCGCTAAATACTTTAAATCCACAATTTTGAACCAGATCAGAAATATTTTTCAACTCAAATCCAAACCTTAAATCTGGTTTATCTACCCCATATCTTTCCATAGCTTCACTATAGGTCATTCTGTCTATTGGTAGTTTTATTTCTATTCCTTTAATTTCTTTAAATAATTTATATAATAATTTTTCATTAATTGAAATAATGTCCTCAACATCTACAAATGACATTTCAACATCTATTTGAGTGAATTCAGGCTGTCTATTAGCTCTTAGATCTTCATCCCTAAAGCATTTAACTATTTGATAATATCTATCCATTCCTGCAACCATAAGAAGCTGCTTCATAAGCTGTGGAGATTGTGGGAGGGCATAGAATTCACCAGGGTTTACTCTACTTGGCACTAAATAATCTCTAGCTCCTTCTGGCGTTGGTTTTGTAAGCATAGGAGTCTCTGTCTCAATAAACCCATTATCATCTAAGAAATCTCTGACCACTTTAGCAGTTTTTGCTCTTAATTTCAACTTTTCTTGCATAGATGGTTTTCTTAAATCAAGATATCTATATTTTAATCTCATGCCTTCTGATACATTATCATCATCTTTAATATAAATCGGCGGAGTCTCAGATTCATCTAATATTCTAAGCTCTTCTACTAAGACTTCTACCTCTCCAGTTGGTATTTCTTTATTTATAGATTGTCTAATTCTTACTTTACCTC
Organism: uncultured Tissierella sp.; assembly: GCF_902479755.1. NCBI lineage: Bacteria > Bacillati > Bacillota > Tissierellia > Tissierellales > Tissierellaceae > Tissierella > uncultured Tissierella sp. The sequence continues at coordinate 13,429 of NZ_CABSQO010000039.1, forward strand.
TTACTGCTAATACAAACTCTGATCTAATTTTCTCTGCCTTATCAAATATTTCGCTAGATACTGTATTATCAAATACAATTTGAGAAATTCCAGTAGTATCTCTTAAATCAATAAATATGATTGATCCCAAATTTCTCTCTCTTTGTACCCATCCCATCAATACTACCTCTTGACCATCATGCTCAGATCTCAATTCTCCACACATAATAGTTCTTCTTAAGTTACCCATCTTTTCTGACATATACATACCTCCTCAAAAAAATATAAACCCCTCATCTCTGATATACAGGGACGAGAGGTTATCTCGCGGTACCACCCTAATTAGGTATTTCCTCACTCAAAAACTTAACGCATTTCTGCGAATCAATCATTAAAGATTATTTACTCCAAAGTGTCTTCATCGAATATTAGTATCGGATTTCCACCTCCACCGACTCTCTATAACTAAGGAATCCAACTACTCTTCCTTTTCATCGTATTATATTTATTTTTATTAATTATAGACTATAAAATAAATCATGTCAAGGAGTAAAATCATCTAATCTCCTAATGTATATCTTCTGTTTATATAATCTTAATATACAATTGTTGATTTCTCTTTAATCCTTTCAATGTATTTTTTATCATCTCCATTAATATGGTTTGCGAGCCAGTCAATTATTAATACCTTTAGATTATTTAGGTTTTCCTCAGATGCATGTCCATTTACAATATTCTGGTATATATTATAGATTTCTTCAATAAAATAGTTATGTTGTCTTCTGTGTTCAATAAAATTTTCATATGAATTTTCCATCATCAAAATTTCTTCTTCATAAAAATGATTATTTGCATAACTCATTAAAAACACAAATATACTTTCAATTTCTTTTGTGCTAGAATTTGTTTCTAAATTAAAAATCTCACTAGCTTTATCAAATATACTCTTATGCTGTTTATCTATAGAATCTATACCTGTTTTAAGGTCATCTGTCCACCATAGCATAGCCCTAAAATCCTCCTTTGTATTAATTGTTTCCTAGTATCTTTTTCTTCCTTTCAATCAATTCACTGCTTCTTTCCAGATACTCTTTTAAATCTTTAAAATTTGGGACTCTTTCTATTCTATTTTCTTCTGGGAAAAATATCTTAGACACAGAGCCCATTCCAGCCGCCATTATTGTTTCTTTTTCTTCCATCATAGCTATATTATATATACATTCCATTTTAGCCTTGCAATAGCCTATGTTTTCAAAGTTACCTAATATTTGCTTTTGTCTATAAAGATAATATGGTTCTAAGCCCATATCTTTGGTATACTCTCTGGTTTCATTTAACATAGCACTTAAAATATTCTGACTTTGTAATGAATATTGGTCAATAGTAGCTTTGAATTTAGACCCTCTTTTTACCGAAAGTGTATGTATCGTTAGGTTTTCTGGATCTAATTTCTGAATTTCTTCCAGAGTTTTTTTTATATGTTTAATCTCTTCTCCTGGAAGTCCTACAATCAAATCCATATTAATTATATCAAAACCAATTTCTTTAGCTAAGTTAAAAGTCTCGATAATATCCTTAGATTTATGTTGTCTTCCAATTAGTTTCAAGGTGTCATCATTCATAGTTTGTGGATTAATACTTATTCTTCCAACTTCGTTTTTATATAACATTGTTAGATATTCTTTTGTAATAGTGTCTGGTCTACCAGCTTCTACAGTAAATTCCTTTATATTTTTTTCTCCAAATCTATAATAAATAGCTTGAATTATCTTTTCCAGTTCCATTAATGGAATTGCTGTGGGGGTACCTCCCCCTATATATACTGTATTAATCTTTTTACCTTTCATCATTTCACTAATTTGCTCAATTTCATATATTACCTTTAAAGTATATTCTTTAATATGATTTTCATATCTGCCTATGGGTAATGCTGGAAAGGAACAATATAAGCATCTAGTAGGGCAAAATGGTATACTAACATATAGACTATACCTATCCTTATTTAAAGGGTAGATATAGTCCCTTTGCCTTCTTCCAATATCCAATATCAACTTAGCTTTATCAAAGGATAATTTATATTCTTCTGCTAATACTCTGATTATCTCATTTTCATTTATATCTTTATCTAATAAATCATGAACGATTTTGACTGGTCTTATGCCAGTCAATACTCCCCATGGAATTTTACTCTCTCCTAGAGAAATTAATGTATTATATAATGATTTTTTAATTCCGATTCTTATATATTTATCTATAGAATCACCATATACTTCTAGAGTACTAATATTTTCCGTTGCTTGATTAATTAAAATATTATCTATATATATCTTTGTTATAGTATATAACTTTCCATCTTCTTCATATAAAGAATTGATAATAAGAGTGCCCTCACCTGTATATTCATCTAATCTACTAATATAAAGAATCTCTTCCCCCGGGAAAAAGACTCTGATTAATTCAACTAATTCATATTTAATCTCATGACCTATTAACAATAATTTTATCACATAATCACCTTATTTAATATTAACGTAAAAAAGGATTTGAAAGCCTTTCTCTACCTATGGTAGAAGGAGCTCCATGTCCTGGAAATATTTGAACATCATCTGGATAAATCAATAGTTTATCTTTTATTGATTTTATAATGGTTTCATAATCTCCACCTAGTAAATCTGTCCTACCTATTGATCCTGCAAATAAAGTGTCTCCTGTTATCATATTATCTCTAATTTTTATGCATATTCCTCCTTTGGTATGACCAGGAGTATGAATAATCTCAGCCTTTTCATCGCCAAACTCTATTATGTCCCCATCCTTAAGTAACAAATCTGGTTCTATTTCTATAGTACCCATAGCCATCATTGTAGATAAGTTCTTATTTCCATCAATTAGCATCTCTCTATCTTCTTCATGTATCATTACAGAAGCAGACAATGCTTTCTTAAGATTAATTATTCCCCCTATATGATCTGCATGACCATGAGTTAATACTATATATTTTATTTTAAGTTGGTTTTCTCTTACTGATGTGAGTATCTCATCTACGTCTCCTCCTGGATCTATTACTATTCCGTCTCTAGTGGCTTCTGAATATATAACATAACAATTAGCTGCATATATACCTGCTGGTATTCTTATTATCTTCAACTCTATACCTCCTAAAATGTTTTTTTACTGTCTAATAATATAGTAACAGGTCCATCATTTATAAGGTTTACCTTCATATCTGCACCAAAAATACCTCTTTCTGTTTTTATCCCTTTTCCTATACATTTATCAATAAATTCCAAATAAATTTTCTCTGCAATATCAGGATGTGCTGAATCTGTAAAGCTAGGTCTTTTACCTTTCCTTACATCACCATAAAGTGTAAATTGAGAAATTACTAATAATTCTCCACTGATATCCAACAAAGATAAATTCATTTTATCATTTTCATCTTGAAATATGCGAAGCCCTAATACTTTATCTACTAGATAATCCAAATCCTTAGAACTATCTCCCTCACCTACTCCAAGTAGTACTAATAATCCAGTGCCAATTTTCCCAACTATCTCATTATCTACTTTGACCGATGCTTCTGTAACTCTTTGCACAACTGCTCTCATATATCTCCCTCTCTCTAAGCTGTAACTCTATATACATCCATTACATTTCTTATTCTTTTTATTTTTCTCATTAGATCCCTTAACTCTTCAATATCTTTAATTTCAAGGGTTACATTTATAAATACTATTTTATCTTTAGATGTTCTAGCATTTAAAGATATTACTCCTAAGTCAGAATCTGTTATCTTTTGAGTAATTTCTGCTAAAAGACCCGATCTATCAGATGCCTTAATTTGAATTTCTGCAGGATAGGATGCTTTCTTTTGAAAATCCCATTCTACTTCAATGAATCTCTCTGCATCATCTGACATAGTTATATTTGGACAGTCAGTTCTATGAACAGAAACACCTCTGCCTCTAGTTATATATCCTACTACTTCATCACCAGGTACAGGATTACAGCATTTAGAAAACCTAATTTTAATATTATCTACTCCTTTTATTTTGATACCTTGAGTAGGTTTACTTATTTTATTTTGTATAGTCTGTTGGATCTTACTCTCCACAAAGGCCTTCTCATCTGTTATTTTATAATATTCATTATATTGGGTTCTTAATTTTGAGATTACTTGATTCAGTGTTATACTACCATATCCAATAGCTGCATATAAATCATCAATAGAATTTATACTCACTTTAGATGCTATATTTTTTATCCATTCATCCTTTAAAATTTCTGAGGACTTATAACCTAATCGTTTAACTTCTTTTTCTAATAACTCTTTTCCTCTTATGATATTAAAATCTTTTTCCTTAGCTTTAAACCATTGTCTAATTTTAGTTTTTGCTTGAGTGCTTTTTACTATCTTTATCCAATCCCTACTAGGTCCATTGCTATTAGCTGATGTAATAACTTCAACAATATTTCCATTTTTCAATCTATAATTCAGAGGTACAATTCTTCCATCTACTTTAGCTCCTACACACTTATTCCCAACCTCAGTGTGTACTCTATATGCAAAATCGATTGGTGTAGAACCATCTGGAAGATTTATCACATCTCCCTTTGGAGTAAAAACAAATACTTCATCTGTAAAGAAATCTATTTTTAATGTTTCCATGAAATCCTTAGGGTCATTTAAATCCGATTGCCACTCTAATAGTTGTCTTAACCATGTAAGTTTATCATCAAAATTATCAGATTTATTACTTCCTTCTTTATATTTCCAGTGAGCAGCTATACCATATTCTGCTGTTCTATGCATTTCCCATGTGCGTATTTGAACCTCAAATATTTCTCCCTTCATACCGATTACAGTAGTATGAATAGACTGATACATATTAGGTTTAGGCATAGCAATATAATCTTTAAATCTGCCCGGCAAAGGCTTCCATAGATTATGAACGATACCTAATACTTCATAACAGTCTTTAATATTATCTACTATGACTCTTATAGCAGTTAAATCAAATATTTGCTCAAAAGCTTTTCCTTGATGAACCATCTTTTTATATATGCTGTAAAAATTCTTTGGTCTCCCACTGATATCATATTTTATGTTAACTTCATCAAGTTTATTGCTTAATGTCTCTATTATGTTTTTTACATATGCTTCTCTTTCCTGTCGTCTTTTTGAAACCCTCTCAACTAAATCATAATAATTTACGGGATCTAAATATCTTAAAGATAAATCTTCTAATTCCCATTTTATTTTAGAGATTCCTAGTCTATGGGCTAAAGGAGCATATATTTCTAGAGTTTCTAAAGCCTTTTCTTTTCTTTTTTCATCTCTCATATATTCTAATGTTCTCATATTATGAAGTCTATCTGCTAGCTTAACTATAATAACCCTTATATCATTTGCCATAGCTAAAACCATTTTTCTCAAATTTTCAGCTTGGTTTTCCTGCTTAGTTTTATATTGTAGTTTCTTTAACTTTGTAACACCCTCTACTAAATCAGCTATCTCAACACCAAATTCTTCTGCAATAGTTTCATGACTTATTTCCGTATCCTCTATTACATCATGAAGCAGTCCTGCTACTATGGTAGCAGTGTCCATATTTAAATCCGCCAATATCATAGCTACATTAAATGGATGAACAAAGAAGTTTTCACCTGAGTTTCTTACTTGCCCAGCATGAGCCGACTGTGCGAAATTATATGCTTTCACTATAAGACTTAAATCAGCTTGTGCATTATATTGTTCAATTTTCAAGAGTAAGTTTTCTAACATTGAATTCACCTTCTTCACCTATAATGAATGTATATATAAAGTAGTTTGATTACTTATAATTACCCATAATTCACTATTTATAACGATTACGTTAATATACCATATAAAAAAATATTTATTAATCTAAAGTTTAATTATTTATTAATTCTATAATTTTGAATTGTAACTTGCAAATTAGTATTTCCATTATATTCATTAACGGAAGGATAAAATAATATATCTAATTTTATATTATTCCCTATTCCTTTATAAATTTTATCCAGTTCTCCATTCCCATATATTTCATTCACTCTATTTTCAAAAGTCATAATATCTCCAAAAAATATTCCTTCTATTATTTTTCTATTCTCATTTTCTAATATTAATTTTAAAACATTTTTATTGGCACCTAATACAAAACCACGATTAATCTTTAGATTCTTTTCACCAAATATAGGTTTATTATTGCCTTTTCCAAAGGGTTCTAAAAGCTTTAATTCATCAATTAACTTAAAACTAATATATTCTAGCGGAAGTTGCATGTCAATATATATTCTAGATATTAAATCATCATCTGTTAGACTTGTGTTTTCATTTAACTTTTTTCTGAATTGACTTATATTTGTTTCTTCTAATGATAATCCAGCTGCCATAGGATGCCCGCCAAATTTTAATAATAGATCCTTACACTCTGATATCTCTTCAAACATATTATATTCTTCAATAGATCTTCCAGAGCCTTTAACTCCATCTTTTCCTTGAGTTAATATTATTGTAGGTCTATTATACTTTTCTTTAATTCTTCCTGCTATGATACCTGCAATACTTTCATGTATTTCTGGCTCATATATAACTAGTATCTTATCTTTCTTTATCTCAGAATTCTCAATAATGTTAATTATTTTCTCCACTCCATCTATAGTCATTTGTTTTCTCTCTTCATTTAGTTCACGAAGCTCTTTCGCTAAAAGATTTGCATGATCTAAATCGTTTGATAAAAGTAACTCTAAGGCTTTTAAAGCAGAATCTAATCTTCCGGAAGCGTTGATGCTTGGCCCAATAATAAATCCTATGTGATAAACTCCTATCTCCTTATCTTCAATTCCTGTTTCTTTTATCAAAGCTTTTAGACCAATATTTTCTGTATTATTTAAAAGTTCTAGACCCTTTTTCACTATAATTCTATTTTCATCAATTAAATCAACTACATCGCAAATTGTAGCAATAGCAGTATATTCCATCAAACAATATGTAGATTCTAATGGTAATTCAAATATGAGGTATAGTTCTTGTATTAATTTAAACACTACAGCAGCCCCACAAAGTCCTTTAAATGGATAATTACAATCCTTTTGCTTTGGATTTATCACAGCATCTGCCTCTGTAGATAAATATTTTTTTTCGCCAGCTTCATCTACTACAAAAGGTAAATCATGATGATCTGTTACTATTACTGTTAGTCCAAGTTCTTTTGCAAGCTTTATCTGTTCTATCGCTGCAATACCATTATCACAAGTTATTATAGTATCTATCCCATCTTTTTCTGCTTCTCTAACGATTTCATTATTTATACCATATCCATCATTGATTCTACTTGGTATAACATAGTCTACATTTCCACCACATTTTTTTATGCCTGTATATAATAAATAAATTGAGATTACTCCATCTACATCATAATCTCCTACTATTCTTATCTTTCTTTTATTTATTATCTTATCTCTAATAATATCTGCACCCTTTAGCAAATCTTTCATAAGACTAGGGTCATGCAATCTATCTAAGCTAGAAGATATAAAACTATCAATCAAGTTATAATCAGTAATATCTCTATTAACTAGTAACTTAGATAAAAATTCAGATATTTTGAAATCCTTTGCTATTTTTTTATAATCAGCGACTTTATTTTTTATAAACCATTTTTCCAATTACTTCACTCCAATAGAAATAGAATTTAGACACACTAATTAGTATCTAAATTCTATCATTTAATCACATTTAATTCTAGTTTTTATTATCTATTTCTTCATTTTTTGACAAAATTTTTATTATTGAAAATAAAAACTACTTATTTAGCAGCTTTTATTTTTCTATTCTTAAGTTCATACCACAATGGAGCTGCGATAAATAATGAAGAATAAACTCCAGCTATCATACCTATAATAAGAGGTAATGTCAACACCTTAACATCTTCAACTCCTAAAATATATAATACAGTAACAGCCATCAATGTAGTCAGTGTAGTATATATTGTTCTTTTTAAGGATTGTTTAATACTATTATTTATTATATTTTCAACTGATTCTCTAGGATATAACTTTGTATTTTCTCTTATTCTATCAAAAATAACTATTGTATCATTTATAGAATAACCTAGAATAGTTAATATTGCAGCAATAAATGAACTATTTACTGGAATTCTAAGAATTGAATAAACAGCTAACATAATCAGTATATCATGAGCTAATGCTACAATAGCTGCTACACCAAAATTGAATTCAAATCTCCAAGTAATATAACCTAACATAAGTACAGTAGCTATTAAGGTAGATAATAAAGCCTTATTTTTTATTTCTGCTCCCATAAAAGGACCAAATTTTTCAGATTGAAAATTATTTTTGTTTATATCGTATTTTTCTATAAATTTATTTATTATATCTGTTATCACATCATTAGATAGATCTAAGGTACTTTTTATTATTAATTCATCTTTTTCAGTTCCTCCGTGTAAAATACTTACATTTTTATCATATTCATCAGTTATTTCTCTAACTTCATCTACAGGGATAAATTTTCCTGCATTTATCTGAATCAAAGTACCCCCAGTAAAATCAATTCCATAGTTTAAACCTTTAATGAAAAACATAAGGATTCCTGCTATTATTATAGCGATTGAACATATTGCAAATATCTTCCTATTTTTTATAATATTCATATTTTCACCTCTCTATTAAGCTCCATAAAGCTTAGTATTTTTATTACCTGTAATTGATACCATTAACTTTAATAAATATTTAGATATAATAACTGCTGTTATCATAGAAGCCACTATACCAATAATTAAAGTTACTCCAAATCCTTTAATTGGACCAATTCCAAAGTAATATAATACAACTCCAGCTATAAATGTAGTTATATTTGAGTCCATTACTGAAGTAAGAGCTCGCTTAAATCCTGTATCTACAGCAGTTCTAATGCTTTTGCCAGCTTTTATTTCTTCTTTTATTCTTTCAAATATTATAACATTTGCATCTACAGCCATTCCTATAGATAAGATTAAACCAGCTATTCCTGGAAGGGTCAATTTAACCCCTAAAGATGACATCGTAAATATTGTTATCAATGTATATATAATCAAACCAATAGAAGCGATAAAACCAGGAATTTTATATATTATTATCATAAATATCATAATTATAAGAAGTGCAATTGCTCCCGCTTTAATACTTCTTTCATATGCTTCCAAACCTAATGTAGGTCCAATAAGGGAGGTTTGTAATTCCTTCATCTCAACTGGTAAAGCACCTGCCCTAATCAATGTAGCTAATTGACTAGCTTCTTCTAGTGAAAAACTTCCTGTTATAACAGCCTTACCGTCTGTAATAGCTGTTCCCCCTTCTTCTGCACTTTGCACTGCAGGATAGGATATTATTTGATTATCTAAAATTATATAGATAATTCTGTCCTCTCTATTTGGTTCTAAAGTAAGTCGGCCTGTAGCTTCAGCAAATTTTTTAGTTCCCTCTTTGTCTAGTTCTAAGCTTACTAGAATTTCTTGCTGACCTAATTGATTATTATGATATTGTACCTCTGAACCAATTACATTTTTACCTGTCAATACAACATTTTTATCTGGATCTACAAATTGTAATTGTGCAGTCTTACCTATTAACTCAATTGCTTTTTGAGGATCATCTATACCTGCTAGCTCAACCCTTATTCTATTACCACCTTCAATTGATATATTAGGTTCTGACACTCCAAGGCCATTTACCCTCTCATTGATAATTGCCTTTGACTGCTCCATAATTCTTTGAAGTTCTGCACCCTTAGCATCAGTTTGAGCCTCTAGAACTACATAAACACCACCTGCTAAATCTAGACCTAAGTCTATAGCATCTTTTGCTCTAATAATTTCATATTTCCCAATCTTGGCACCATTTAATGCTAAAAACGTACTACCTCCTACTATAGTTAGTATCAATATAAAAATTATAGTACTTTTGGCTTTCATATTCTTCCTCCTACTCATCTAAATTTGCCAGTATAGATATGGCACATTCAATTCTTTTCTTTTCCATTTCACAACCGATCTTATATGCTTTACTAAGATCATTGTGCGCATGATAGGAATTTGCATGACAACCACCGCTGCAATAAAATCTTGCCCAACATTCCCTACATTCTTCTTTATTATATACATTGGCCTTCTTAAATTTTTCTCTTATATCCCCTCGTTGAACTCCATCTATAACATTTCCTAACTTAAATTCCTCTTCCCCTACAAACTGATGACAAGGATATAAATCACCTTCTGGCGTAACGGCCATGTATTCAGATCCTGCTCCACATCCAACAGATCTTTTTATAATACAGGGACCTTGAGTCAAATCTATCATAAAGTGGAAAAAATAAAAATCCTTGTCCATCTTTTTTATATTTATATACTCTTTAGAGAATTTCTCATACTCGTCTAGAACAGATTGTAAATGTTCTTCTCTTAAAGCATAATCCATTTCCTCAGATGTAACTACTGGCTCTATTGAAATCTTTTTAAATCCGTTATTATAAAAATCTAATGCATCTTTAGAGAAATCAATATTATTACTAGTAAAGGTCCCCCTAATGTAGTAATCCTTGTCTCCCCTTTTTTCCACCATCTTTTTAAACTTAGGTAAAATAATATCATAACTACCTTCTCCACTAATTGTCTTTCTCATATTATCATTGACTTCTTTTCTGCCATCTAAACTAAGAACAACATTTGACATATTTTCATTGATATAATCAATCTTCTCATCATCAAGTAAAATTCCATTTGTAGTAATAGTAAATCTAAAGTTTTTATTATATTTCTTTTCTAACTCTCTTCCATAATTTATTAAATCCTTGACTAAATTAAAATTCATCAAAGGTTCTCCGCCAAAAAAATCCACCTCTAAATTTCTTCTTGCCTCTGAATTCTTAACTAGATATTCTAATGCCTTTTTCCCTACCTCTAAAGACATCAGTGATCTTTCTCCTTTAAAATCACCTTGTGATGCAAAGCAATAACTACATTTTAAATTACAATCATGAGCTACATGCAAACACATCGCTTTAACAATATTTTCTTCATTATATTTGAAGTGAGAAATGTTCACATCTTCAGAGAATAAAAGTCCTTCTTTAGCCAATTGATCTATTTCATTATATACATCCTCTACAGCTTTTTCGCCATAGGTACTTTTAAATGTATTCTTTATTTCATCTATAGTTTTTTCACCATAATAATCTATGATTTCATATACAATTTTATCAACTACATGTACCGCACCAGTATTTACATCTAAAATAATATATTTATTATTTAAATGAAACTTATGCATCTTTGATGCTTTATTCATTAAAGTTCCTCCTAATTGACAATTTTATACAAATAAAAAAAGCTTCCATCGAAGCATTATAAGGTATCTTTTTATGAAACCCATATACGGAAAGTTCTCTTTAACAAATCTAAAATAAGTAAGAACTTTCCTATGGGCATAAAAAGTAATGGATAAACCACCACCCTTTATATTCTTATTTATTCTCGCATTTTTGGTTTCCTACAGTACAGGATGTTTTACAAGCTGATTGACAGGAAGTTTGACATTCCCCACATCCGCCCTTGGATATAGTATCTTTTAGATTACTACCAGATATTGTCTTTATGTATTTCATCTTAAATCCCTCCTTAGCATCTATTTACTGCTACTTATTATACCATATTAGTTTTTTTATTTAAAGTTTTTTTTATTCTTTTATGATATGTTTATCCCAATAATTCCTCCTATTATTCCTATAATACATGCCAATACTAACTTTGAAATTGAAAATATATCTAATACTAAAGGCTTTAGAAATATAAAGTTAAGCATAATTAATATTAGATAATATGCCATACCTATTATTCCTCCATTAATCCATCCTTTTTCTTTAACCATTTTTGCTACATAAACACTACCTGAGGTTACACTTATCACCATGATTATTGTATTCACTAGAGGCATTTTATTTTCTCTAAGACTTGAATAGGTTAATAGTATTGAAAAAACTAGTATTAAAATACATGTGATAATATAGGCCAGAAGTAACCCCTTTAATAAATAGATATTTTTGTTCAAATTCTTGGTTTTCACATTATATCCCTCCTTATATTTACTTCATAGAAAATAATCTGGTAGTCCTTTAGGGCTCCTTATCCTTAATTTATTTAAGGAAACCAATATTTATTACATAAAAAAGCTTCCTTATTAAATTAGGAAGCTTTTTTTGTTATTTATCATCTTCTTCAGTTTTTATTTCTTCAGTTTTTATTTCTTCAGTTTTGTTATTTTTTGATTCATTTTTGCTAACTACTGAACCAACAGACCATCTAGTCATATCTAGCTTCGTTTTAGAAGATCCTACTTCTATAGTTATTATATCTTCTTTAGCTTTGATAATTTTACCATAAATTCCACCTATGGTAATTACTTCATCTCCAACTCTTAGGCTGTTTCTCATTTCTTTTATTTGTTGTTCTTTTTTCTTTTGCGGTCTAATTGCCATAAAATAAAATATGACTAAAAAACCAATTGGTATTATTAATCCTTGAAGCTGTTGTGGCATGTACAAATCCCTCCTTTTCTATAATCTATTATACAATATATTTTAAATAATTCACCTAATTTTTATCATTATAACCATATTTTTTATAAAATTCCTCTTTATATTCAAGCAATCTATCTTCTTTTATGGCATTTCTTATGTTTTCCATAAGTTTTATCAAAAAGTATAAATTATGAATTGTAGTAAGTCTTGATCCTAGAATTTCGTCCACATTAAATAAATGTCTAATATAGGCTCTTGAATAATTAGTACAAGCATAGCAATCACACTCTGGATCTAATTTAGTAAAATCTCTTGAATATTTTGCATTTCTTATAACTAGTTTTCCTTGAGATGTAAGAACTGTCCCATTCCGTGCAATTCTAGTAGGTAACACGCAATCTGCCATATCTATCCCTCTAATTACAGATTCAAATAGATAATCAGGAGTTCCAACGCCCATATTGTATCTAGGTTTATCTTTAGGCAATAAAGGTGTAGTAAAATCTAATATCTCACACATTAATTCCTTTGGTTCACCAACACTAAGACCACCTATTGCATATCCCGGAAAGTCTAACTCTACTAATTCCTTTGCACTTTGTTCCCTTAAGTCCTTATATATCCCACCTTGTACTATTCCAAATAATCCTTGATTATCCCAATTCTTATGATAATCTTTACATCTTTTAGCCCATCTAGTTGTTCTTTCCATAGAATGCTTCGCATATTCATATGTAGCAGGATAAGGAGTACATTCATCAAAACACATCATAATATCTGATCCTAGTGAATTTTGAATTTCAATTGACTTTTCAGGACTTATAAAATGTTTAGAACCATCAATATGGGATCTAAATTCTACACCTTCTTCTTTTATTTTTCTCAAATCTCCTAAACTAAAAACCTGAAATCCTCCACTATCGGTTAAAATTGGGCCATCCCAATTCATAAATCTATGTAACCCTCCTGCTTCCTCTATTAATTTATGACCTGGTCTTAAATATAAGTGATAAGTATTACTTAAAATTATTTGTGCTCCTAAACCTTTCACTTCCTCTGGTGTCATAGCTTTGACAGTAGCTCTAGTACCTACAGGCATAAATATTGGTGTTTCTATTACTCCATGGGGAGTATATAATTTACCAAGCCTTGCTTTAGAATCCTTTGCTTCTTTTAATAGTTCAAATCTTATTGCCATAATCTTCCTCCTATGATATCCCCTATTTTATAAACATGGCATCGCCAAAACTAAAAAATCTATATTCTTTCTCTACGGCTATTCTATATGCATTAAGTACATTTTCTTGAGTAGCTAATGCACTTACTAGCATAAGTAAAGTTGATTCAGGCAAATGGAAATTTGTAATTAATCTATCTATAATTTTAAACCTATATCCTGGATAAATAAATATATCTGTCCATCCTGATTTAGATATAATCTTTCCATTTTCATCAGCCACAGTTTCTAAAGTCCTTGTAGAAGTAGTGCCTACAGATATTACTTTCCCACCATTATGTTTAGAATTATTGATTATTGCAGCAGCTTCCTCTGAGATATTGTAATACTCTGAATGCATATGATGATCTAAAATATTATCCACCTTAACAGGTCTAAAAGTACCAAGTCCAACATGCAAAGTTATATATGCTATATTGACCCCCTTATCTTTAATTTCATCTAATAAATTATTAGTAAAATGAAGACCTGCAGTAGGAGCCGCGGCAGACCCCTTATGCTTTGAATAAACGGTTTGATACCTTTCCCTGTCATCTAATACCTCCGTTATATATGGAGGTAAAGGCATTTCACCTAATTTATCTAAAATCTCTTCAAATATTCCTTTATATTCAAATCCTATAATTCTAGTTCCATCTTCTTCTATTGATAAAACTTCACCCTTCAAAATTCCTCCACCAAATTCTATTATATGTCCGGGCCTAGCCTTTTTCCCAGGCTTCACTAAAGACTCCCATACATTATTTTCTATTCTCTTAAGAAGTAATATTTCTATGCTTTCTTCTTTACCTATTCTATTACCAAATAATCTAGCAGGTATTACTCTTGTATCATTTAATACTAAACAATCTCCTTTGTCCAAGTATTCTATAATATGTTTAAACGTTTTGTGCTCTATTTCCCCGGTTTTTTTATCCAATATCAACAATCTAGATTCCTCTCTATTCTCTAAAGGGTGTTGAGCAATTAGGTTTTCTGGCAAAAAATAATTAAAATCTTCTCGTTTCATTAAACCATCCTTCTTTATTATAATTATTGACCACAATACAATTCTTTTATCCAATTATATTTAAAATGTGAATATAATTTTTTAGCTATTAGTTATTTAGCAACTTTTTCATCTAAATTTATAAATCATATAAATTTATTCTATTATCTTAGACATTTAATTACTAAGCACTTTTTTATCAGGCACATTAATATTCTAGCCTATCTATCGATTTACATATTAATTATTTGGTAAGACATCTATCCCAGTATAATAATATTTAAGAATCTCCTCGAAATCATATCCTAATTCAGCCATTTTCTTAGCTCCAAACTGGCTCATACCTACTCCATGACCAAAGCCTTTTCCTTCTATCACTATTTCGGAAGACGATACTGGATAAAATTCTCCTATGGATTCTACTCTATCTTTTCCAATAGCCCTATTCACCGTACTTCTTGTTACTGTCTTTTTTTCTTTCCCATCTATTATATAGGCTTTACTAGTATCTATAGTTTGTGGTTTGAGTGTATCTCCGCTTATAACATAAACTTGACTACTTGATGAATTAGCATTTCCACCTTTTATGCTAAACCAAGAACTCTTAAATTTCGTAGCACCTACTAAGTTTCTAAATTCGGTTCCACCTATAGTTTTTTCTCCTTTAGTTCCAATTATTTTCACTTTGTTTACCTTACCAGTAGAGGTCGCATCAATAACTTCAATTCCCTGTAAATCTCCAATGTTTATTCCAGATGAAACTAAATTATTGTTTAATTCATTAATATTAATACTAAAATTCCAGATACTATAAGGAGATTCACTAGAAAAGCTATCTTCCACAGACTTTAGATATGGCAAATCTCCACCCCATACATTTACACTATCTTCTGTAAAACCACTACTAGTTGAATGGAATATCGCCTCTATTACTTTTCCATTGTAATATGCAAATATATCCTTTGTTTCATCTACAGCTAGATTAGTTGAAGGTCTTTCATACTCAAAGCCTGAATATACTTGACAATGAGTCGTATCACATAAATTAAATCCTTCTGCTGAATGTTTCTTTATATTTGAAAGAGCAAAGCTCCTAGAAGCTACTGCCTGTGCTTTTAGCGCTTCAATATGAAAAGTTGCTGGCATTTCTGCTGGAACTACCCCATATAGATAATTCTCAAGATTTACATGATTTATAACAAAAATCTCATTATTTTTACTGACTAATCTAATATAATCTCTATAACGATCTTTTTCAACCTTTATTAATTGATTATCTAATGTATTTTGAGAAATTAAAACACTTCCATCTTTAGGTAAAGTAAATACAATATTGTTTTGAGAATTAACTAGATTGATACCATCTTCTCCTAATACAGCCTTAATACTAGTTTCACTTATACTCCCTATAGAATTATCTTTATTATTTAAATCAAATAGTAAAAAACCACTATCACTTCCAAGATTAATTACATTATTCTGTACTATGGGTTTTGTCAGTCTAATATCTATATATTGAGTATTAATTGAATTGGCATAAGATATTTTAACAGGTAATAAAATTAACAGCAGTATACAAATTAAAATTCTAGGTATCTTCCTATTCATTGCCTTACTCCTTCCTATGTCATTTTTTATTGTTCCTCAGTATAGGGAATTCCAAAGTGGTCATATGCTTTTTTAGAAACTACTCTTCCTCTAGGAGTTCTATTTAAAAATCCTATTTGCAAAAGATATGGCTCATATACATCTTCTATTGTAATTCTTTCCTCTCCTGTTGCGGCAGATAATGTATCTACACCAACTGGTCCACCGTTAAAATTTTCTATTAAAGTGAGAATTAATCTTCTGTCTACACTATCTAGCCCTAACTCATCAATTTCAAGGATTTCTAAACCCTTCTTTGCCACTTCCCAGGTAATTACACCTTTTTCTACGACTTGAGCATAATCTCTTACTCTCTTTAATAATCTATTTGCAATTCTAGGAGTTCCTCTAGATCTTCTAGCTATTTCCAGAGCTCCTTCATTTTCAATCCTTATATTCAATATATCAGCAGACCTAACTATAATCTGTTTAAGACTCTCCTCATCATATAATTCCAAATTCAGCATTACACCAAATCTATCCCTAAGGGGAGATGTTAAAAGTCCAGCTCTAGTAGTTGCACCAATAAGTGTAAATTTAGATAAATCAAGCCTTACTGATCTAGCAGAGGGGCCTTTACCTATTATTATATCTAAAGCAAAGTCCTCCATTGCAGGATATAGTATCTCTTCTACAGTTCTATTAATCCTATGTATCTCATCAATAAATAAAACATCACCTTCTGAAAGATTAGTTAAGATACTTGCTAAGTCTCCCGGCCTCTCAATGGCAGGTCCTGATGTTACCCTAATATTAACTCCCATTTCATTTGCAATAATATTTGCCAAAGTTGTTTTACCTAGCCCGGGAGGTCCATATAATAAGACATGATCCAATGATTCATTCCTTCCCTTAGCTGCTTGAATAAAAATATTTAATTTTTCCTTAGCCTTATCCTGACCTATATATTCAGTAATCCATTTAGGTCTTAATGTTAATTCACTTTCCAAGTCTTCAGTTCTCAAACTTCCAGCCACTATTCTATCATTAGTATCTTCCATATATTAACACCTTCTTAATGTTTTGATAATTTTCTTAATGCTTCTCTAATTATATCTTCAATATTCATCTTAGATATATCCATTGTCCTAATAATCTTCTCTATTTCTAATCTAGTATATCCTAATGACATCAAACCATCTATTGCTTCATGATAATCATTAGGCTTAATTCCACTAATATTATCTTCTACGACCTCAATATTCTTGTCTATTCTATCTTTAAGTTCTAAAACCATTCTCTCGGCAGTCTTTTTACCAATACCTGGTGCTTTACATAAAATATCTAACTCTTTTTTTATTACAGCTACCTTAATCTGATTTGGTGTAAGTGTAGATAAGATTCCTAATGCACTTTTGGGACCAATTTTAGAAACCATCTGAAGTAGCCTAAACATATTAATTTCTTCTTCTGATGTAAATCCATAAAGAAATAATCCATCTTCTCTTACATTAAGGTATGTAAAAATCATTGCATTTCTCATACCTAATTCAAGTTGAAGCATTGAGTTAGTAGATGTAAATATCTTGTAACCTATCCCGTTATTCTGTAATACTATATAATCTTCTTTAATGGATACTACATCTCCAATAATAAATTCAAACAATATATTCACCCTCTGTAATATTATTTCATTCTAAAGGATTCTTTAAATTTAATAGAACTACCATGACATATAGCAACTGCTAAAGCATCTGCAACATCATCTGGTTTAGGTTTTTCTTTTAAGTTCAATAATATCCTTACCATCTCTTGTACTTGACTTTTATCTGCCCTACCATATCCTACAACAGCTTGTTTTATTTGTAGAGGAGTATATTCATATATATTCATACCTTTGTTAACAGCTGCTAATATTTCTACACCGCGGGCCTGTCCAACTTTTATTGCTGTTTTTACATTCTTATTAAAAAATAATTCTTCAACAGCTAAATCTTCCGGCCTGTATTTTTCTATAATTTCAGTAAGTTTATTATATATTATCTTTATCCTGTCGGGAAATAAAATATCTGAGTCCGTTGTTATACATCCATAATCAATAGCCTTAAAATTATTTCCATTGCACTCTATAATACTATATCCAACTATTGCAATCCCTGGATCAATTCCTAGAATTATCATCCATAATCTCCCTTCTATAAATATATATATTATTGTATCATATTTCCAAAGAAAAACTAAGTTAGAATTTCTAACTTAGTTAACTAATAAAATTCTCTAGAATTTCAGATAATTCTTCCTCACTATCTACTACTATTCCTTCAACTATTTTTTCTTGATCAATTTCCATTAGTAGTGAGATAGGATAATCTATAAATACTTTTTCTACTATCCTTTCACCATTTTCTCCTATCCGAAATATAGCTATAAAACCATCTTCCTCTCCTACGACATAATGGTTCTCACATAAATGATTTTTGGTAATCCCTAATGTTATTTTGTTAGATGAATATGAAATTATTCTTTTATTTGGATAATTTTCATCCAAATATTTAGTATATTCATCTCTGGTCATATTAACAAATTCATCTTCTACTACTTCAACTTTTGTAACGACATGATCACACGCTGTATAGTGAATTCTCTCTTCTATAAATGTATTTGGAGAAATTCTACTCTCCTCGTTTAATATTTCTCGCCCCGAATGCTTTGACATATCTGTTTCTTTTTCACTGACTTTGCTAATGCTTTTTGGATTTAATTTTTTACTCATTAATTGATAACCAAATATAAAACTTATCAAAAACAAAGTTAAAGAAAAAAAGAAAATAGGTAAAATTCTATCTTTTTTCATAAATATCCCTCCAGATTACTATCTAGAGGGATATTCTATCCATTTTAGGAATTTTTATACATTCATCTATTATTTTGTTACCTCACCAATCTTAAAACCTGCAGATTGAATTTTATCAACTAATTTATCTACATCATCGGTATCAACCCTAAGTATAACTTGAATCAAATCTAGTACTTTTGGGTCCATAATAGCAAAATTTATTATATTTATATTTTCTTTTCTAATTAAATCTGTAAGTCTTGCTAATTGACCTGGTAAATCAAACATATTTACAACAATTCTTGTTCCTTTATCTATTCCAAATATCTCTGAAAAAGCATTAAATATTGCAAAATGAGTTAATATACCTACAAATTTATTGTTAGAATCAAAAACTGGTAAGAATGGTGTTCTGAGTTCCTTCAAAAGGTAAGAAGCTTTTTCAATCCTCTCATCTGCAGAAATCGATTCATAACTGTTATTATATATTTCTTTTACTTTAGTATTACTTAAATATTCATCCTTATTACATTTTCCAGACTCTAAGTAATTTCTATAAACAGCTTCTTTCATAAGAATACCCTTAAATTCATTGCCATCTAAAACTGGTAATGATAAAAAATTTCCTTCATTGATTTTCTCAAGGGCACTACCTAAGTTTTCTTCTAATTCAACTGTAGTTAAATTTCCTTTTGATAACATATAATTTCTAATAAACATCTAAGCTCCCCCTTTAACTATTATCTATATCTCTTTAATACTCTATCATTTAGCCCATACCAGTAGGCTTCTTTATAGAGTTT
>NZ_CABSQO010000040.1:0-31629 GCF_902479755.1 uncultured Tissierella sp.
TTATTATCTTCTATTAACTATATTATATGATAAAATATAAGTAACAAAAAGGCACAAATATGTTCGTAGAGGTGAAATTATGAAAAACAAAATATCTAATGGTTTTCAAATTGTACAGGATCTAATTAAACTTAGATGGGTGCCAGAAATATTAAAATCTATCCATCTTGGGAATCAACGGTATAGTGATATTTTAAGAAGTATTCCATATATGAGTCATACTGAGTTAAATAGAAAGCTATCTATACTTATAGAAAGAAATGTTATAGATAAAGTAGTTGATGAGGAGAATACATACTATTCTTTACTTAGCTTTGGTAAAGATTTAGTACATATTTTCTACCATTTAGAAGATTTAGAAGAGAAGTATTTTCAACATTCTTAAGGAGCCGACGCATGTCTTCTATAATAACAAATAAAGAACTCTTTATTTGGCAAAATATATAATAAATAAAAAGTCTCCATCAATTTATTGATGAAGACTTTTTATTAACTATTTAGTTTCAAAAGCTATACCTAAAGTATTTGGCCCACAATGGCATGATATTGTACAACTTGCAATTGTTACATGAATTTTCTTAAAATCCGTATGTTCTAGTATTGTATTCTTGGCAAGTTCTATATACTCAGGATCTATTCCAGAATGAACAATAAAAATATGTTCCTTATTAATATTATCATAGCTTGATAATTTATCATTTATATATTTTACAATAACCTTATTTAATGTTCCTCTATATTTGTTTCCTAGGTCCATAGCACCAGATTTATTGTCTACATTAATAACAGGCTTGATTTTTAATAAATTTGCTCCTAGAGATGAAGTCCTTGAACAACGACCCCCAGCATGTAAAAAATCTAAAGTATCAAGAACGAAACTCATATGTATGTTCTCTCTATGACTATTTAATCTATCGCTAATTTCCTTTGCTGATAATCCTTCTTTTATCATATTAGCTGCCTTTAGTACCAAAAGAGCAGAACCAGTGGAAAGATTGTGTGAATCTATAGGATAGATTCCCTTCAACTCATTCGATACTATACAACAATTATTATAGCTACTTGTAAGTGCACTTCCTAGGTTAACATGTATTATCTCATAGCCATCATCTATCCAAGGCTTGAAATAACTATAATACTCTGCAACATTTATAGCAGATGTTTTCGGTAAAATCTTCTTTTCAGAATATACTCTAAAGATTTCGGCAGGTGTAATATCTACATTATCCTTATAAGTATTTTCATCTAGAAGAATGGTATAAGGAAAACTATTAACATTATGATGCCCTATTAATTCATGATTTAGATCACAGGTGCTATCAGCACTTAATATTATCTTTTTCATTTTGAGTAATCCTTCCTAAATATATTGATTGAAAATTTTTATTTTAGATTGACTAATGGAAAATATGACTAATATGTATGAATAATAATATCTAATACTATGACTTTTGTCAATTTAATATTATTTCAAAAATATAAAAAGAATCAATTCCATCTAATATTTAGATGAGATTGATTCTTTTCTTACTATAACTCATTAGCAAAGCCTTTTTTACGCCATTTGCCTTTTTTATAGAAAATTGTAGTTATAATTGCTCCAACTGTCCAAGAAACCAGTAGGGAAATAAATGTGGATTCAGGTCGTCCTGTTGGATAAGCTTCACTTCTTGTAAGGTAAGCAATGCCATAAGCCACAGGAACACGAAGAACAACTGTAGTAATTAGTGAAATCCACATAGGTGTAACTGTATCCCCTGCACCACGCATAACTCCTGATAAACTCTGTGTTACAGCCATTGCAATATAACCTACTGCTAGGATTCGCATCATATGCATACTTAAATCAACAAGTTCTGCTGTATCAGTGAAAACACCCATAAGATATCTGCCAAAAATTAAAATCAAAATAGTTATTACAGTGGAAACTCCAACAGCTATCATAGTACCATCTTTAGTTCCCTTTTCCACTCTATCCATTTTATTTGCCCCTATATTTTGTCCAGTATAGGTTGTCATTGCACTGCCAAAAGAGAAATTTGGCATCATGGCAAATCCATCCACACGCATAACAATTACGTTGCAAGCTATAACCATCTCTCCGAAACTATTAGTTAGAGATTGTACAACAATCATTGCAAGAGAGAATATTGCCTGTGTAAGACCAGATGGTAATCCCAGTTTTATTAGCCTATAGGAAAACTCCTTGTCTAATTTTAGCATTGCCCAGTTCAAGTCGAAGTTGTCTTTCATTTTCATTAGTTTAATGATACAAAGTATTGCTGATATTCCTTGTGCAATAATAGTTGCTAGTGCAACACCTGGGACACCCATATTAAGTCCAGCAACAAACCAAATATCAAGCACTACGTTTAAAACTGTGGAGATAAGTAGAAATATAAGTGCCGATAGAGAATCACCAAGACCACGAAGAACACCAGCTAAAATATTATAATAAGCAAAGCCTGCAATACCTACGAAATAAATAATAAGATAATTTGCACACCAATCAATAATGGTATCTGGTGTATTGAGAAAAGAAAGTAATGGGCGGGTAACAATAGGACCGATAACCATAATAATTATTGATGCAATAGCAGTCAAAGATATACATACACCAATAGTATGAGAAAGTTTTTTTCGATCCTTAGCTCCAAAGTACTGAGCTACCATTATGCCTGCACCCACAGAAATTCCAACAAAGAGTACGAGTAAAAGGTTTAATATAGGGGATGCACTTCCAACAGCAGCAAGTGCGTTATCGCCAACATATTTACCGACGATGATTGAATCAGCAGTATTATAAAATTGCTGTGCTATATTACCGATAAGCATTGGTATCGCGAATTCAGTAATTCGCTTCCAAGGCGTACCCTCTGTTAAATCTTTGGGAGCAAATAGTTCTTTAAGTCTTGTCATATCTCTACCTCCTACATTAACTTAATAAGCTATAGAATTTTCTATATAGATTTATCCTTAGAGCAAGTAAAATCTAGTTTATAATAGTTATTATAACTTGTCAATTTATATATGAAAATAAAATTAATAATTATTAATTTTAGAATAAAATTATATTCCAAAAGAGGAGGTATAAATGCATAAATATAAAGTGATGATTACGGTAATCATCACTTTATATGAACTAAGCCTTTGAAATTTATTAATACTTAATAAATTTTGAACCAGCAACGTTACAGATACTACATTTCTCTGGAACAAATTTTTCAATATTTCCACAAACTGGACATAGATAGTAGAAAACTTCTTCCGTTTGATTAATATTTTCTAAAGCTTCTTTGTATAGTTTTGCATGGACTTTTTCAGCTTCCATAGCATAAGTAAAAGTTTGAACTGCTGCTTTATTTCCTTCTGCTTCTGCAGCTTCTATAAATGGTGGATACATGCTCTCAAATTCATATGTCTCTCCATTGATTCCATCTTCAAGATTTTCAGCAGTTGATCCAATCTTACCTGCTACTTGGAAATGTCTAAGAGCATGAATAGTTTCAGCGTCAGAAGCTGCTTTAAATAGCTTCGCCGCATTTAGTTTTCCTTCTGTTTCTGCCTTTTTTGCATATGATAAGTACTTTCTGTTTGCTTGGGATTCTCCAGCAAATGCCTCCATAAGATTATTAAGTGTTTTGTTATTTTCCATTTTATCTCCTCCATTTTATTTAATTAATATTTTCAAAAGACTATATTGTCTTTAGATATCATTATTTTTTTTAATACATTTTGGACATATACCTTTAAAATACACATCCTTATGATTAACTTTGAAACTACCTAAGCCCTCTGCCGCCAATGAATCAAAGTTTATATTAAAATCAAAAATTTCTCCGCAAGATTCACACTTAAAATGTCCATGATTTTCAGTTGTGGCATCATATCGAGTTTCATTGTCTTCTATTGTTATAACTCTTACTAGATTGGCATTTACTAATGCATTTAGAGTGTTATAAATTGTTGTTTTTGACAATGTAGGAACTTCCTTTTGTAAATCAGTATAT
The DNA here is from genome assembly GCF_902479755.1 of uncultured Tissierella sp. Lineage (NCBI taxonomy): Bacteria > Bacillati > Bacillota > Tissierellia > Tissierellales > Tissierellaceae > Tissierella > uncultured Tissierella sp. Next base: position 4,011 of record NZ_CABSQO010000040.1, read on the forward strand.
ATCTGATCAACAGTGGGATGAGTTTTATGATTATTTATATATTCTAAAACCTTTAATCTTTGATGAGAAAGACGAATATTTCTATTTTTTAATTCATTAGTTAGTTCTTCAAAAGTTGTATTCATATGCCTCACATCCTTTATATATTTAGGATTACAATAAATAAGTTAGAATCATTATTAAGTTGTAATGATTACAATATAATTATAATTATAAAATTAAAAGATGTCAAGTAAAAACTTTAAGTAATTTTGTCCTAGAACATGATGCTTGAAAATCAGTAAAATAAAGTATAAAATAAAAAATAGTGTTAAGATTCTATGAAAAAAATCCAATAAAAAGCTTAAAAGTAAATACTTAATTTTGAATTGGTAATTAATGCGAAAGGAATTACATAAAATGAGAACTAGAGTCAAAAGGATTTTTTCCATGTTTTTACCATTTAGTTTGATTATATTTGCCTATATTTTATTTACTAAGACTAATACAATGTCAGATGCACAACTAGATATAATAAGACTTTCTCCCTATGTAATATTTTTTATAGGAATTGTCATTGCTTGGAGATTTAATCGCAGTCGAGAATTTTTTGTATTAATAATTTTTACTCTATGTTTAAGTGTAATAGGATACACAAAAAGTGATTCTATTAGTTCAACGGAAGCAGCTGATATGTATTCAATAATTTGCCTAATGATTCCCATAAATATTGCATTGTTCTCATTTCTAAAAGAGCGGGGGATAATAAGTCTATGGGGAGCTATACGTATAGGAATTATCGTTGGGCAATTATTATTTGCACTTTGGTTGATTTATTCAGGTGAGAGATACATTTTAGACCTAATCAATAAAGATATATTATCTATAAATATTGATGCAATAAATTCAATACCTCAGATATCAGTAATAGTATTTTTAATAACTCTAGTGATACTTATTACTAGAGAGGTATCATATAAATCTTCTCAGGATGTATCTTTTATTGCTGTATTATTGTCATTATTTTATGTACTAGAAAATAATAGCAGTCAAATACTATGCTCCGTATTTTTTGCAGTTTCAGGACTTATTCTTATAGTTGCAATAATTCAGGACTCTTATTATATGGCATTTTCTGATGAACTTACGGGTTTACCATCCAGAAGAGCTTTAAAACAAGATATGATGAAACTAGGCGTTAACTATTCAATTGCTATGCTAGACATTGATTATTTTAAAAAATTTAATGATAAATATGGACATGACACAGGAGATGAGGTCTTAAAGCTAGTTGCTTCCATTATAAAGAATGTCACAGGGGGAGGTAAATCTTACCGTTACGGTGGAGAGGAATTTACAATACTTTTCCCAGGAAAATCTATAAATGAAGTGTTTCCGCACCTTGAAGAATTAAGAGAAAAAATATCACAGAGAGGGTTTACAATTCGTGGGAAGGATCGTCTGAAAAATAAACCTAAAAAGAAAACCAAAACCCTAAAGTCTTCAAAACAAATTTTTATAACAGTGAGCATAGGAGTTGCCCAGAAGAATGAAAACTATAGAACACCAGATGATGTTTTAAAATCTGCAGATAAGGCTTTATATCGTGCTAAGAAAAAAGGTAGGAACTGCGTTAGTAAATGATTTAAATGTAGAAAATTATTTTATATATTTAAGTATCTGAAATATATTGTATAATGTTTATATATGAATAAGTATAATATATTAAATAAGATAGAAGGTGTTAAATTATATATAAATAATATTTAAAGATTTAAACAAACATTAGATAGGGGGATTTACTTATGGATACCATAATTTTAGTAATAAAATCAATAATATTAGGAATCGTAGAAGGATTGACCGAATTTTTACCAGTTTCTTCAACGGGGCATTTAGTCATATTTCAGAACTTAATAGGTTTCAAAGGAACAAATCAAAGTTATGTTGAGATGTATACATATGTTATACAGTTAGGTGCTATATTAGCAGTAGTTATTCTTTATTGGAAGAAAATAAAGGAAACTATTATAAATTTTTTTCCTCAAAAAGTAGGGTATGAAAAGTCTGGATTTAAGTTTTGGTTTATGATATTTATTGCTTGTATTCCTGGAGGTGTTTTCGGAATATTATTAGATGATTTAGCAGATAAATACTTATTTAACCCTGTATCTGTAGCCATAACATTATTCCTTGGTGGAATATGGATGATATATGCAGAGAATAAATTTAGAAACAATAGAAATAAAAGCAAAAGCTTAAATGTTACAGCAAAACAAGCAATTACAATTGGATTATTCCAGTGTTTAGCCATAATTCCAGGAATGTCACGTTCGGCTTCAACAATTATAGGTGGATGGGTGTCAGGGCTTTCTACTGTTGCAGCTGCGGAATTTTCTTTCTTTTTAGCAATTCCAGTTATGGTAGGAATGAGCTTTTTAAAGATTATAAAGATTGGAGGAATAGCTGTTCTTACAGTTCCCGAACTTATTTCTCTTGCTGTGGGATTTGTGGTATCATTTATAGTAGCGTTAATTGTAATCAATAAGTTTATTTCATACTTAAAGAAGAAACCTATGAGGATATTTGCATTCTACAGAATGGTATTTGCTATTATTGTGTTAATAGCAGGATTTGCAGGAATATTTCAATAAAATAATTAATGGAGTAAGAGGTGAATACCTCCTACTCCATTTCTTTTTTAATTCTTGAAGTTTTTCACAAATTGCCCTTCCTTCATGATTACTTCCATTTTTTCAACACAGATATTATGAATATCTAAAAGAGGATTATCTTGAAGAACTATTAGATCGGCAAATTTACCTTCCTCTAATGTTCCTGTAATATCATCTACCTTTAACATTTCTGCACCATTTTTAGTAGCAGCCAATATTACTTCCATCTCTGATAAACCTGCTTTGTTTAAGGCATACATTTCTGTTATAGCATATTTTCCATAAGGAGTTAAGCTGCTACAGAATGAATCTGATCCTACTGTGATTCGGATACCTTTCTTATTTGCATTTTGCAGATTGTCAATTATTCGATTCAATTCCTTCTCAGCAGTTGTATTGCCTGGATACTTATCATGTATAGGTCTATAAGGTGGCTCATAGACTGTAAACCATTCATAGAAGAATTGTAGAGTAGGACAGAAGGTAATATCCTTTTCCTTCATAATCTCTAAACATTCTTCATTCAATTCTTGTCCATGTATAATAGAAGATACACCTGCCTTACATGAATTTAAAGCACCTTCATAGCCCTCAGCATGAGACCATACAGGTATTCCAACCATGTTACACTCGTCAACTACTGCCTGAATTTCTTCCATTGAATAATGAGTAGCAGCCTTAGCATCATATCTCCATATTCCTCCGCCTGTAGACCAGATTTTAACCGCATCTGGATTTTCACGGAGTCTTTTTCTAATGGCTTTTCTAAGTTCCCATGGTCCATCTACTCTTTCTGCCCATGGATGAGAATCATTATTATACTCTAATGGCAATTTATGAGAATCCCCATGTCCAGCAGTTCTGCAAAATCCAAGACCTGTTGTAATAACCCTAGGTCCGGGAATAATACCTTGCTCAATCATATTTCTGATATGTATACCAGAGCGAGAAATTTCTCCAACTGTTGTTAATCCATGCTCTAAAGCCTCTCTAGCTTGTGCTACAGCAACTATGGTTTTTTGAATAACTGGTTCAAGTACCCATTCTGTATCGTTATCACTTAAATTTCCACTAAAATGAAGATGTGCATCAATTAAACCAGGCATAATAGTTTTACCAGTTATATCAATTACTTCACCATCGAATTTAGTATCTGTAATAGGTCCAGCATATTTGATTTTTTTATCCTCTATAACTACCATAGAGTTTTCGATTACTTCTCCTGTACCATTTATTAATAGACCGCCAGTAAATATAAACTTACTCACTATGTATTCGCCCCCTTATAGTAATATTCATATACATTTTAACCTTTAATACTCCACTAATCAATCATTAAATTTATGCAAGTTTTTTTAAAATGTGATAGAATTATAATAATATTGAAAGCAAGAAAATATCGAGTAGGTGATAAAATGGCTGAATATTATACTGCAGATTTTAAGAACATTGCTGATATTATGAATGAAGATATTATATTTGCAGAGGAATCAATATCTATAGAGTCGGCCCTAAGAGAAATGCTTATAAGCTCCAGATACGAGATTGTAATAGTTAAAGAACTTAAAAATAAGGCTGATTATAACAATGCTTTAGGGATTATTACAATTGAAGATATAGGGAAATTAGTTAAGAAGGAGATAAATCTTAAAGACAAGGTTGGAAATTGGATAAAGGGTGATGTAACTGGTATCAATGTAGAGGAAAGCATAAGGACGTCAAAGCTCCTTATGAAGGAAAAAGGTGTAGAAACATTGCTGGTTTTAAGGGAGGAAAAAATAGTAGGAATATTGACACCCTTGGAATTGTTCAGACATCAGGATTTCCAAAGAGATGAAATAGAGCTTCAGCTAAGGCTGATATTAGGTAATCTTCATGAAGCAGTATGTGTCATAAATACTTCTGGCATAGTTACATTTTGGAATGCTAGTTCTGAAAAATTATATGGTATAGAGGCAAATGAAATAGTAGGATCTCACATAGAAAAATTCTTTCCTAATGCTTTGCTTATAAGGGTTCTGAAGGAGAAAAGAACTTTCCAAAACTTAAAATATAAGCCTAAGGATGAATCAGATGTAATAATATCTGCTACCCCCCTTATATATAAAGGGGAACTAATAGGAGCAGTTTCTACGGATAGAGATCTTAATGAAATCACCAATTTATATATGGAATTAGATAGAGAAAAGACAAAGGTGGAAATCTTAAAGCAACAAATGAAGGAAATAACTCAGGATAAATATTTCTTTGGTAAGATTATCGGTAAGTCTAAGGCCTTAGTAGATGCCATGACTATAGCTAAACAAGTAGCTAAAACAGATGCAAGCGTATTAATCACTGGTGAAAGCGGAACTGGAAAAGAAGTATTTTCAAGGGCTATACATCAGGAAAGTGATAGAAAAGGAGATTTTATTCCAGTTAATTGTAGTGCTATACCTTCAAATCTTTTAGAATCTGAATTATTCGGATATGTGGAGGGGGCCTTTACAGGTGCTTATAAGAAAGGAAGACCAGGAAAGTTTGAACTAGCCAATGGTGGAACTTTATTTTTAGACGAGATTGGTGATATGCCTTTACTTATGCAGGCAAAGCTACTTAGAGTATTACAAGATGGAATCGTGTATAGAGTAGGAAGCAGTAAATCTATAAAGGTAGATGCAAGGATAATAGCTGCAACAAATAAAGACTTGCAGCAACTTATGGAGGAAGGTAAATTTAGAGAGGACCTTTATTATAGATTAAATGTGGTATCCATACAAATACCTCCGCTTAGAGAACGAAAGGAAGATATACCAGAGCTTATAAATAATTTTATTGAAGAATTCTCAGAGAAAAATAATAAAGGAAAGATAGATATATCTCCAGATGCCATGAAGATACTGTCAGACTATCATTGGAGAGGTAATATCAGGGAATTAAAAAACACTATTGAAAGATTAGTAATTTTATCTAAGAATAATATAATTGAGAGTAATGATATACCTGCAGAAATAATAAGCAGTACAAATATGTCTCCTTTTATAAATTTGGATATAGACAATTCCTTTGATTTAAAGAATGCTGTAGAGGAATTTGAAAAGAATATAATTATAAATGCTTTAGCCACAGTAAAAGGTAATAAAGTTCAAGCAGCAGAATTACTGAATATAAAAAGATCTACACTATATTATAAATTAGACTTATACAATTTAACTGAATATTTTTCATAACATTGAATCTAAATAGGTATTTAAAAGAAAGTGTCAATTAATTGACATTCGAGTACAAAAAACTGACACTGGCTTTGTAGTTATTTTATCATGATAAATAATATTAATATCATTGTTATTATATATCAACTTGGTTAATGACTAGGTTTCTATAAAAAATATCTATAATAGGTGCGAATTAAATAAACCTAATATATGTCAGATATCTGACATATATTAGGTTTATTTTTATTTAATAAAGAAAAAAGATGTAATAATTAACAAATCAATGAAAAAGTTAAGAGACGTTTCATTCTTTGAAAGCATTGAAAATGTGTGGTTTATAGTGATTGAAGGTTATGAGAAATAAATTACAAAGTGCAAATATATTAGATAATGGGGTAATGGCATAATATTTGCATAGTAAATAATAAACAAATAATTATCAATATTTATTGTTGGGAGGAAGAAAATGGCATTATATAGAATTCCGCTAAGACAACATGTAGGTGCTCCTTGTGCAGCAACAGTACAAATAGGAGATGAGGTATTAAGAGGCCAATGTATTGCTGATCCAAATGGACTTGGAGCTAAAATACATTCTAGTGTGTCAGGTAAGATTATAAATATAACAGAAGAAGCTATTGAAATAGAAGGAGAAGTTATAGATAAACAAGATTATGTAAAAATAAAAAAATGTGAATCTATAGTAGAAATTGCCTATGAAGCTGGAATAGTAGGTGCTGGCGGAGCTGGATTTCCTACTCATATAAAGCTTAAATCAGAAATTCCAGATGGATATGTAATTGCAAACTGTGTAGAGTGTGAGCCGATTTTAAATCATAATATAAGACTTTTAGAAGAAAATCCTGAGATAGTTATAAAAGGTATTAGATATGCTATGGAATCTACAAAGGCTCCAAAAGGATATATAGCAATAAAAGCTAAAAATAAGAGAGCCATTGAATCATTGAAAAGTGCAATTGGTGAGGCAAAGGATATTGAAGTAAAAGAACTTAGAGATATGTATCCTATGGGAGAAGAAAGAGCAATAATTCATGAAATCTTTGGTACATGGCTTACTCCAGAGCAGCTGCCTATTGAAGCCAAATGTGTAGTTATGAATGGTGAGACTTTGGCAAACCTTACAAGGGCAGTTGAGGATTTAAAACCTGTAATTGATAAGGATATTACAGTAGGCGGTAAATTAAAAAGTGGTAAAGAAGCCAATGTTTTCTTCCAAGTACCTATTGGGACTCCAATAAACAATCTCATTAATGAATGTGGAGGAATTGATGGAGATTTTGGTGAAGTAGTAATTGGAGGACCGTATACAGGAAAATCTGGAGATATTCATAGTTCTGTAGTTACTAAAATATCTGGCGGTGCCATAGTTACTATTCCTTTACCGGAATTTGATGGACCAATTGGACTTCTTGTATGTGCGTGTGGTGCAGACGAATCTAGACTTAGGGATATAGCTGAAAAAATGAAATCAGAAGTTGTTGCTGTAACAAAATGCAAAAATATTGTAGAAGTAAGAGGTACAAATAAATGCCTTACACCTGGGGACTGCCCTGGACAGGTTCAAGGAGTAATGCATCTTAAGAAAAATGGTGCCAAAAGAATTTTAATATCAAACTGTAGTGATTGTACAAATACGGTAATGTGTTGTGCTCCTAATATGGGGATACCGGTATATCATCATACAGATCATATATTTAGAACAGTTGATCATGAATTAACAAGAAGACTTCCTATGGAAGAAGAAAAATAGATTTTATCGAGGAGGTATGAATATGTCAATAAGCGCTGATGAAGCACAAAAGTTTAAAGATGAAGTTGCTGTAGTATGCTGTAGAACAGAGGCAGGGACAATAATATCAGCAGATAATCTGGAAGATCCAAATATATTTCCTGATCTTGTAGATTCAGGATTACTTTCTATACCAGAAAATGCTGCTAAGATAGGACAGGTTATTGGAGCTAAACTCTTAAAGACTATTGATTCATTGACACCTATAACACCAGAAATTATAGAGGGAATGAAGGTAGAAGGAACAGTTGATACAAATATAGAAAAGCTTATAGACTCAGATAAGAAGGCAGTATTAAAATTTAATATGAAGGCTGGAGATGTGATTAAGGCAGCTGATTTAGAAAATCCAATTAATTTTGACAAACTAGAGGATTCACTTCTGATTAAACTGGGTGACGGGGTGTTGACAAGAGGAGAAGTTATTGGAGCAAAACTTAATCAGAACGTACCAGCCCTTACACCTGTTATTCCAGATATACTAGAAGGATTTAGTGTATCATCAGAAAAAGAAGTTATAGAAGCACCTTCTATAGCAAGCTCCATACAAGGTGGAGTACTAAAAATAAAAATAGCCGAAGGAAAAGGAATAGATATCGAAGTTCCTTTAGGAGGGTATTCAATATCACCAACTTCAGCAATGCCAGTGCAGACTGTAGTAGCAGAAGCACCTTTAGCGGCAGAGAAAGTAGAAATGAAGGATGAAGAAGTTCCTGCTAAAGAAATCAGAAGGCTTGTTAAAAAGCATTTCCGAATAGATGAAGTTAAATTTGGACCAGAAACTAAAATTGATGGGACTACTTTATATATCAGAGAAAATATTGGAGAAGATGCAGTTAAGGTAGATGAATTGGTAAAAAAGATAAAGGTAGAGATTATCACTCCTGATAAATATAATATGTATTCAGAAACCATAATGGATGTTCAGCCTATAGCAACAAAAGAAGAAGGAAGTAAATTAGGCACAGGAGTAACTAGAGTACTCGATGGAGTAATCATAATGGTAACTGGTACTGATGAAAATGGAGTTCAAATCGGTGAATTTGGTTCATCAGAAGGTATTCTTGAAGAAAATATTATGTGGGGAAGACCTGGTGCTCCTGATAAAGGGGAAATATTTATAAAAACTGAGGTTGTAATTAAAGAGCATACTAATATGGAAAGACCAGGACCTCTTGCAGCTCATAAGGCTACAGATTTTATCACGCAAGAAATTAGAGATGTATTAAAGAAATTAGATGAGTCTTTAGTAGTAAATGAGGAATTATTTATTCAGACAAGAAGACCTGGAAAGAAAAAGGTAGTAATAGTTAAAGAGATTATGGGACAGGGTGCTATGCATGATAATTTAATACTTCCTGTTGAACCAGTTGGAGTGCTGGGGGCTAAACCAAATGTTGACCTTGGCAATGTTCCAGTAGTTTGTTCACCATTAGAAATATTAGACGGGGCTATACATGCACTTACTTGTATAGGACCTGCATCTAAGGAATGTTCAAGACATTATTGGAGAGAGCCTCTTGTAATGGAAGCACTTAAAGATGAAGAGTTGGACCTATGTGCAGTTATATTAGTTGGAAGTCCTCAAATCAACTCTGAAAAATTCTATGTATCTGAAAGAGTTGGTATGACAGTTGAAGCTATGGATGTTCATGGTGCGTTTGTTACTACAGAAGGATTTGGAAATAATCATATTGATTTTGCCAGCCATATTGAACAAATAGGTATGAGAGGAATACCAGTAGTTGGCTCATCATTCTGTGCAGTTCAAGGTGCATTAGTAGTTGGTAATAAATATATGACACATATGATAGACCACAATAAATCAGAAGCAGGAATAGAGAATGAAGTATTATCCTGTAATACATTGACCAAAGAAGATGCACTTAGGGCAATTGTAATGTTAAAATCTGCCATTGCCAATGAAGAAGTAGCTCAGCCTGAAAGAAAATGGAATCCAAATGTTAAGGAAAATAATCTAGAATTAATAGAGAAGACAACAGGGATGAAAATTGAAAGACCAGAAAACGAAACTTCCATTCCAATGAGTGAAAAAAGAAAAGAAAAATATAGTTAATAAAATTAGGTGCTAAAATGAAATATATTGATAATGTAAGATATATGGAAGGTATTATTGTTGAAGTAAGTGATGGTGCTGTAAGTATAGATTTCAAAGGAAGATTAGGATTTTTAAAGATTCCAATGAGAATGTTGATTACTGACTATCCACTAGAAGTGGGTCAGGAAGTTTGCCTCAATATGAGCTATGTGGAAGTTTTAAGTCCTATACCAAATGATAAATATATAAGTAATTTAGATAAGAAAAAGGATAAGGAGGTAAAGTAATGAGCCTAACGGTAGTGAAGGGATTACAATCTGAAATATTTGTACCAATTACACCACCACCAGTATGGACTCCTGTAACTAAAGAGTTGAAGGAGATGACCGTTGCTTTAGTTACAGCAGCTGGTGTTCACGAGAAAAAAGATAAAAGATTTAATCTTGCTGGCGACTTTTCTTTTAGAGAAGTCAAAGATACAACTCCATCCAGTGAATTAATGGTATCACATGGCGGATATGATAATGGAGATGTCAATAAGGATATTAACTGTATGTTTCCAATAGATAGATTACATGAGCTTGCAAAGGATGGAATTATAGAAAGAGTTGCCCCAGTTCATATTGGATTCATGGGTGGCGGAGGAAACCAAGAGAAATTTAAGAATGAAACAGGACCAGAAATTGCAAGGATACTTAAAGAAGAAGGTGTAGATGCTGTATTGATGACTGCAGGATGAGGTACTTGCCACCGCTCTGCCGTGATTGTGCAGAGAGCGATTGAAGAAGCAGGTATACCAACTATAATAATAGCTGCTCTTCCTCCAGTAGTAAGACAAAATGGTACTCCTAGAGCAGTTGCTCCATTAGTACCTATGGGAGCAAATGCAGGAGCTCCTAATGATATAGAAATGCAATATAATATTTGTAAAGAATCTTTACGAAAATTAATAGAAATCGATACTCCGGGAAAAATAGTTCCTCTTCCATATGAATATATAGCAAAAGTTTAAGAGATATGATAAATTTATTAGAAAGAGATTGCAGATATAGTAAAATATAGCTGCAATCTTATCTGATGAATAGTGACAGTGAAAAGGAATGATGATATGATGCTTGAAAAGGATGAAATTGAAAAAAGAAGGCTTGTAATAAAAAGTTTTCATATAAATGAAGTTCAGCTTTCATCTGAAACATCTATTGAGGACGGAGTATTGAGGGTAAATAAAAATTTAATTGATGAGATATTAAAAACAGAGCCTTTAATTGAGAGAATTGATTTGAATATAATAGAACCAAGAGCCCATAATAGATGGACTAATAGTATTATGGATATAATACCTATATCTGTAAAGGTCTTAGGTGTCTTAGGTGAAGGTATAACTCATACTATTACAGGAGCTTGTTTTATACTTACAGGAGTCGATGCTGAGGGAATGCAAGTTGCAGAATTCGGCTCATCAGAAGGGATATTGAAAGACCAGTTGTCCTTGAATAAGGCTGGTACTCCAGCTGATACGGATATTATTATAGTGCTTAAAACTGGGGAAGGTCACCACAGACAAGGACCAACAGCGGCTCATAGAGCTTGTGATAAAATGGTGCAGGATATTAGAGAAGTCCTGAAAAGGTTAAAACCCAATAGTTTTACTGAAAGACATGAGTACTATGACATAGCGAAACCGGGAAAGAAAAAAGTAGTTATAATAAAGCAAGTTGCCGGACAAGGTGCTATGTATGATACTCAATTGTTTTCAAAGGAGCCTTCAGGATTTGCAGGAGGACGATCTATAATAGACATGGGAAATGTACCTATTATAGTGAGTCCCAACGAATATAGAGATGGTGCAATAAGAGCGATGCATTGATTCAAATATGTAAAGCTATTCTATTAAAGGATGGTGTGTATATATGGGAATTGGACCTTCAACAAAAGAAACTACTCTCCATCATTTTAGAGATCCAATATTAAATATAGTATCTAATGATAAGGATATTGACTTATTAGGAATTATTATTGTGGGAACACCTCAAGATAATGAGGATAAATATTTTGTTGGCAGGAGAGCTGCCGCTTGGGTAGAGGCCATGAGAGCTGATGGAGTAATAATTTCTGCAGATGGCTGGGGAAATAGTCATGTAGATTATGCAAATACAATAGAAGAAATCGGGAAAAGAAACATTCCGGTAGTGGGAATTAGTTTTGTTGGTACTCAAGCTCAGTTTGTTGTAAAGAATAGATATATGGATACCATAGTAGATATTAATAAATCTAAAGATGGTATAGAGACTGAAGTAGTTGGAGAAAACACATTATCAGAATTAGATGCTAAAAAGGCCTTAGCATTGCTGAAGCTAAAGATGAGAAATAAAGAATCTAAAGAATAGAAATTAGGTTATTTGCATAAAGGATTGTTAAAAATCAAACTATAGTCAAAGGAGAGTAAGACATGAACTTTAGTAAAAGCTTACACGCAATTGATTCCCATACAATGGGAGAACCGAATAGAACTATAATAGGTGGATTACCTACTATACCTGGAAAGACTATGGCAGAGAAAAAAGAGTACTTAGAAAATCATTTAGATTATATAAGAACAGCTGTAATGCATGAACCAAGGGGACATAATGATATGTTTGGCTCCATAATTACTGCACCTACATTACCAGAGGCTGACTTAGGAATAATCTTTATGGATGGCGGCGGATATCTAAATATGTGTGGACATGGCACTATTGGTGCAGCTACTATTGCAGTGGAAACTGGAATGGTGGAAGTTACCGAACCAACTACAGATATAGTGTTAGAAGCTCCTGCTGGCTTAGTTAAAGCTAAGGTAAAAGTGGAAAGGGGAAAGGCTAAAGAGGTTTCAGTAGTCAATGTTCCTTCCTTCTTATATAAAAAAGATGTACAAGTAGATGTACCAGATATCGGCACAGTTACCTTTGATGTTTCATTTGGCGGCAGTTTCTTTGCCATAGTAAAAGATAGTGAATTAAAGGTTGATATTGATCCGAAAAATACTAATCTAATAATTGAAAGAGCTATGAAGCTAAGAGAGATCATTAACAAGGAAATCCAAGTACAACATCCAACTCAGGGACATATAAAGACCGTTGATTTAGTGGAGGTATATGGACAACCTAAGAGCGAAGATGCAGATTATCAAAACGTAGTAATATTTGGCTCAGGACAGGCTGACAGATCACCATGCGGAACCGGTACAAGCGCAAAAATGGCAACATTATATGCTAAGGGGGAACTGGGCATTAATGAACCTTTTACATATGAAAGTATAATTAATACTAAATTTAAAGGAAGAATTTTAGAAGAAGCTACTGTTGGTGAATTTAAAGCTGTTATACCTGAAATAACAGGTTCTGCTTTTATAACAGGATTTAACCATTTAGTAATAGACGAAGAAGACCCAGTAGGATATGGATTTATTTTGAAATAAATAGGAATTAAACGCTAGAATTTTGTATATTTTAGATTAAAGAAGAATAAATAATTTTTATTCTCATAGATTTTGTTAAATAGTTTATAGAAGTAAAAGGACTTCGTGATGGCAAAGAAGTCCTTTTGCTTATTTTATTGTTACATTTAAATATTTCACTAATTCAAATAAAAATAAGATAGATAGTAACTATTCTACTTTCTTACAAGTATAAATCATTTGATAACTATCATTTTTTATGGGAGATTCATTCCAGTCACTGTAAATATTTAAAACCTCTAATTTATGAGCAAGTAAAAGTCGTTCCATTTCTTTTGGGAATACATATCTTAAACTTATTTTTGTTCTTTTTTCATCTATAACTTCACCATCTTGGTTTTTAGATCTTCTAATTGTAATATAATGTTGAAGTTGACTAAGAGAATCATAATTACTTATAGTATAAACATCTACTTTGTTTTTAGTATCACTATCTATATAACTTTTCCAATATTCCTCTCCACTTGGTTGTAATAGTTCTTCTATACTTGGAAATCTCGTTTCAAAAATGAAAATTCCTCCAATGTCTAAGTGATTGTTTACAGAAGATAATAGTCCATCTTGGGCTTCATTTGTAAGGAAATGTTGAAAAGAGTTCCCAACTGAATATATAAACTTACTTTTTATATTTAGATTTAACTTAGTGCAATCTTGCTCTACCCACTGTATTTGTAAATTAAGATTAGATGCCTTTTTTTTAGCTTCTTCTAGCATTCCTCTATGAAGATCTACACCAATAAGAGAATATCCTTCACTTGCTAAGGGAATAGTTGCTCTTCCAGTTCCGCAAGCTAAATCGATGATAGGCCCTTTTGTCTGTGAAGCCCATTTTAAAAGGAGTGAAATTTCGTCTAAGCCTTTATTTTCTTTGTCGTATAGGATTGGATCATTATATTCTTCAAAATTATCTAATATCATTTTATTGTCCATAAAACTTTCTCCTTTGATATAAAAATTTTAGAATTCATATGAAAAAAATACATCTCTTAAATAATAAAAATCTTAGTATGATAACTAACAGGCTTTATAAGCTAAAACTCAATGATTAGTTAAGTTCTTCAATTTTCCTATAATCTTAAGACGATTTATAGGGCATATTGTATAATAGGGTTAAGATTAAGTCAACATCCGCTGTAGGTTTAAATTAATTATATTTAAAGTAGGCATATTAATAATAATTCTAAAGAGAAAAATAGATGTATAAAATTTTGCTCAAACATATGTTTGAACTTTTGTTCTTCTTGTGGTATAATTTACCTAAAATAATCGGTAATGAGGTGTTAGTGGTGGATGTTCTAGAGAAATTAAAGATATTATCTGATGCAGCTAAATATGATGTATCTTGCTCATCTAGTGGGAGTAATAGAAAAAACAAGAATGGTGGATTAGGAGATGCAAAAGCTTGTGGAATATGCCATAGCTGGTCAGATGATGGAAGATGTATTTCTTTATTAAAGATTTTAATGACTAATTATTGCATCTACGATTGTGTTTATTGCATCAATAGGTCTTCTAATGATCTACCTAGGGCTATTTTTACTCCAGAGGAGATAGTTGATTTAACTATAAATTTCTATAAAAGAAATTATATTGAAGGATTGTTTTTAAGCTCTGCTGTATTTAAATCACCTAATCATACTATGGAAATGATTTTTCAAGTAGTTAGGAATCTAAGAGAGGAACAAAACTTCAATGGATATATCCATACAAAAGCAATACCAGGGGCAGATAGGGAAATTGTTGAAAAAGTTGGTAGATATGTGGATAGAATGAGTGTAAATATAGAATTACCCACAGAAGAAGGACTAAAACTTTTAGCACCTCAAAAGAATAAAGAAAGTATCTTAAAACCTATGGGGCTAATCAAAACAGGAATCACCCAATACATAGAGGAAAAGAAAAAGTTTCGCTTTAGTCCAAAATTTGTTCCAGCCGGACAGACTACACAATTAATAGTAGGAGCTACTGTGGATAATGATTTAAAGATATTAAGATTATCTGAGGGTCTATATAATTCTTATAATCTTAAAAGAGTATACTATTCAGCCTTTGTACCTGTGTCAAATAATCCTAAGCTTCCATTGATTAAATCTCCCCCGCTGGTAAGAGAAAATAGACTTTATCAAGCAGATTGGCTGCTTAGATTTTATGGATTTGAAGCAAAGGAATTATTAGATGAAGATAAACCTGATTTTGATTTAGCATTAGACCCTAAATGCGATTGGGCACTTCGCAATATTCATTTATTTCCAGTAGAGATAAATAAAGCAGATTACGATATGCTTTTAAGAGTACCCGGTATTGGAGTAAAATCAGCAATGAAGATAATTCAAGCAAGAAGATTTTCATCTATAGATTTTTATGATTTAAAAAAGTTGGGAATTGTACTTAAAAGAGCTCAATATTTCATTACCTGTAAAGGAAAATACTATGGAGTAAAGTCTATGGATAGCCAAATAATCCGTAATCAATTAGTAGAGGGTCCACAACTAGGAAAAAACTATCAGCAATTATCTTTATTTGACCAAGTCTCTCTTGAAGATAAATATATTCAGATAGGAGGTCAACTTTGATGCTTCATTATATTTATGATGGTAGTTTTGATGGACTCTTGACTTCAATTTATGAGGCTTATTATAGAAGAGGGGATATTGAGGATATAGTACCTAAAGACAGTATGGAAGAAAATTTTCTAGTACAGAAGGTTTTTATTTCAACAGATGGAGAAAAGTCTAGAAAGGTATATGAGGCTATAAAAAATAAGATTTCAGAAGAAGCTTTAAAAAGAGTGTTCTATGCTTATTTATCTGAGTTACCAAGACATGGAATAACAATACTTAAATATCTTCAATTAGGATTTAAATTTGGACCTCAAGTAGACTTGAACTTATCAAATGATATCATATTAAAAATGGATAATATTAATTATAAGGTGGGCATGGAAAAGCACAGGATGTTGGGACTTATTAGGTTTAAGCAACTTGAAAATGGGATACTTTATTCTTCTATAGAACCAGACTACAATATAGTAGGATTACTGGCACCCCACTTTGCATCTAGAATGATGAATGAAAACTGGGCGATACATGATGTGAAAAGAGGAATAGGTGTACTTTATAATAAAAAAGAATGGGTTATTAAAGATATAGAAGTCACAGATTCTTTAATTATAAAAGAAGATGAGGAAGATTATCAGGAGCTTTGGAAAGCATATTTTAAATCTATAGCTATTCAAAGTAGAATTAATCCAAAACTACAAAAAAGAAATATGCCAATGAGGTATTGGAAGCATTTGGTGGAGAAGTGATAATCTATTATTAGGAGAACTTTAAATTATTTTCAATATGTTCAGAGACTGTTGCTTTAAGTTGCAGTCTTTTTTTATTTTCTTTCGTTATAATATGGTAAGGGGTATTTTCAACTTAAAAATATAAGCATATATGGGGGAGACAGATGATACTTAGAAGGATTAGAGCTATTTTTCTATTAATATTATTAATATTTATTATTTTTTTTGCATTTAGAGGATTATACTTTTTTAAGAAGGACTTTATATCATCGAAGAAAGTTATAGTTATAGATCCGGGACATGGTGGAAAAGATTCTGGGACTATTGGATTTAAGAATAGTTATGAAAAAGATATAAATTTAGACATATCTAAGAAATTATATAAAAAACTTAAGTCAATGGGTTACAAAGTTATTTTAACTAGAGCAACAGATGAATTTATTGATAATAATACTAGAGCAGATATTGCAAATAAGAAGAGAGCTAGAGTATTTATTAGTATCCATGGTAATGCAATAGAAAATAATAATACTGTAAATGGAGT
Source organism: uncultured Tissierella sp. (assembly GCF_902479755.1). Taxonomy (NCBI): domain Bacteria; kingdom Bacillati; phylum Bacillota; class Tissierellia; order Tissierellales; family Tissierellaceae; genus Tissierella; species uncultured Tissierella sp. The sequence goes on from NZ_CABSQO010000040.1 coordinate 21,057, forward strand.
TCAAGTATTGTATTATCCTGATAGAGAAAGTACTATAAATGACCCAAATAGTGATTCATTAGCTCAAATCATATTAGATAAATTATTAGAGGAGACCGGAGCTAACAATAAGGGAATAGTAGATAGACCAGACCTAATCGTATTAAACCAAACAAAAATGCCAGCTATAATAGTTGAATGTGGATTCTTATCTAATGAAAACGAAGAAAAGCTTTTATTAACTGACGATTATCAAGATAAGATAGTGGATTCTATAGTAAATGGATTAGAAAATTACTTTGAGTTAAATTTAGACAATTAGGCAGGTTCGTTTAATTAATATAAGACTCTAGAATTTTTCAATAGAACATCTTAAGATATTATGTTAACCTAATATTGATAATATTAAAGGAATCAAGATAGAAGAATAATATATGATGATACTATAAGGAAAAGTGATGCAGATATAATTATGTTTATCTATAATAATACGGATTTCAAAATGATGATAGAAACAATGAGAAAATAAAGATAATAAAACTTTGATATCATTTCAAATATGTCTTGACAACAATATTTGGCAGATATATACTTAAAATATGTAAATAGTAAGGAGTCGATGTGATATGATAAAATTGATAATGGAGATTGTTCAATAAAATCAAATATGGGCCAAGGAATTAATGATTAATGGTATATTTTTTTGTTGTGCAATAAAATTACCTTGTGCCGTAGAAATCAACCCTTCACATCTACTTAAATCTAATAATAATTAAATAATATTACCGTAGATATCCATGGATGGTTTTGTCTACGGTATTTTTATGCCCATTTTTAAGGAATTAAAAGGAGTGATGTTTTATGAAAAAGAATATAAACTTTAATGTTACAAGTATAAAATTAATAAAATTGGAGGAATTAAATGATTAAAGATATTGAAAACTATGGTTTTACAAATTATTTTAGTAACCAAATAGAATTAATTAATGGAGATAAAGATGATCTTGTACCAGCAAGAATAACTGAAGTACACAAAGAGATGTATACAATAATGTATGATAATATAGAAAAAAGAGCAAGGCTCAAGGGTTCAACATTCTATAACGATAAATATAGTATATATCCTGCTGTAGGTGATTTTGTTTTAGTTAAACAAAATCCTTATGGAGAGGATATAATCCATCATGTATTAGATAGAAAAAGTAAATTTTCCAGATACGATTCACATTATGAGAAGGAGCAAATGGTTGCTGCGAATTTTGACCATGTATTTATAATTTCATCTTTAAACCATGATTTTAATATAAAACGAATTGAGAGATATCTTTCAATTGCATGGGAAAGTGGAGCGAATCCAGCAGTTATCTTGACGAAATCAGATTTAGTTGATGATATTGAAGAATATAGTATACAAGTAGATAATATTGCTATGGGAGTACCAATTTTCTATATTAGTTCAGTAACGGGAGAAGGAATAGAAGAGCTAAAAGAATATCTTAAACCAAGAGAAACTATAGTGTTTCTAGGATCTTCGGGTGTAGGTAAATCTTCTCTGGTAAATGCCTTATCTGGTGAGAATATTATGAAGGTCAATGATATTAGGGAAGATGATAGCAAGGGAAGACATACTACAACTCATAGACAATTGATTATGTTAAGCAACGGAACTATGATTATCGATACTCCTGGCATGAGAGAGCTTGCACTTTGGAATATTGAGGATGGATTAGACACTACATTTTCAGAGATAGAAGAATTAAGTAGATTATGTAGATTTAAAGACTGTAGTCATAGTAAGGAGCCGGGATGTGCTATTAAAAAAGCACTACTAAGCGGTGAACTTTCCTATGATAGATGGAATAATTATATAAAGCTCCAGAAGGAGGCTAGGTTTGCCGCTAGAAAGGAACAGTTAAATCTTAGGAAGAAAGAAAAATTATCAAAGAAAAGATGATAGAATAAAGGAGATATGTAAAAGTAAAACCAGCTAGAATAGCTGGTTTTACTGATATATTACTTCATAAGAAAGTTTTCGTTTGTATAGATTTAGGTGATTTAAATCTAAATACATATAATTTGGATTAGTCTTCATCTCTACAAAGCCTAAAGATGAATAGAAAAGTTTCAAGTGCTTAACGGCTTTTTCCCTTTCTTCTTTACTCATTGATTCCATAGAATCATATTCTAAATCATCAGTAATAGGGTCAGGAAAAAGTCCTATATATCTAACATTATTCTCCATAAATAAGTTTATATTTTTTTCAAAGGTATCTAATACGTGCCGTCCAACTCCACTACCCCTATATTGAGGAAAAATGAAAAAACGATCTAGGTGATAGATGTTTTCGCAGCCCATTTTATAACATGATGTTTCTTTTATTAAACTATTGCAAATATCAAAGGTTTCTTCATCGTATTGATGAATTAAAGAGATGATATTATTTAATTGTTTATCATCATAAAGCTTACATAAGTTGAAAAAATGACCCTTTAGTTCACCTATAATAATTTCTGCACCATTTATCTCTTGGCAGATATCTATAAATATTTCTTTAGTATAAGGGTTAGACTCATGAGATAATTTGAAATTTTCTCTTAGATAAATAGTAGGGTCATGATCAGTGTCTGAATCTTCACTATCAGTTTCGATACATCCCACTCCTTTTAATTATTTTGAATAAACTAGATTAAAAATATAAAACCCTGCATATCTCGCCTCCCTTTATATTATTATACCCATTATCTATGAAAAGTTTAAAAAATATGTTAATCTATTTTATAAGATGAACTGTCTACATTTTAAAGGAATCTTAAAAAATGAAAATTATACTTTTATTTTAATTTAAAAAATATATATTTAGGTTATTAGGTTATATAATATAGGCTAATATTATTAAATGCAGAGAAGGATATTTAATATATTGATTCATTTATTAAAGGGGGAAATATTATGACATATTCAGTAGATAGAGAAAGATTAAACTATATACTTGGTTCAAACAAAGATATAAAGGATTACAAAGATGAAATTCTTAGAATCATTCCAGAACTTATTATTTGCGTTGACTGTGAACAGAATATGCCTGCTCATATTTATAATGTATTCGATCATATATTAGAGACTGTAAACAGAGTAGATTCTGATTTGATTTTGAGGGTAACGGCACTCTTACATGATATAGGTAAACCTTATAAAAAAATTGTTATTAATAATGTTGATAGTTTTAAAGGACATGAGGAAGTAAGTGAAATAATTGCAAACTTAATTTTAGCAAGACTAGGATATGATGAAGATTTTATAAATAAGGTATGTAAACTTATTAAATATCATGATTATCAAATTTTGCCCACGGTGGAAGGTGTGAAAGAATCTATTGATCTAGTAGGAGATGAGCTTATATCATACCTTTTCTGTTTTCAGAAAGCAGATTTGTTAGCTCACTCGGAACAACGATATAAACCACTATTGCCCAAACTGAGTCAGGCTAAGGAAATATATGAATCGCTGTGTGGAAGAAGCTCTTAAAAACCCTAATATCGGCATCTTTTTGCCTAGATATTTATGCTCAATGATAATTATATTATCATATAAAAAGTTAATCCGTATAACATAACAATAGAAAATTTTAAAACCAATAATGGAGTTTAGTTAACTCTGCTATTGGTTTTTTTAGTCTTTCTTTTATAACATGTGCTTGTATAAAAAAACGTACACCTTTTATATTGTATTTCATATTATATTATAGAGATAAATTATTTAATAAACTGTTATAAAATAAAATACTGAATAGAAATTCTATTTTTACTGGATTGTACACACTTTATATTAAAGTGGGAAAAAATCATTGTAGTTGTAAATATAGAAAGGAGATTTAATATGTCATATATAGCTTATAATAATTGGTATGGATCAAAATGTGACCCTTGCAGAAGAGATCATGATTGCTGTAGAAGAGATCATGATTGTTGCAGAAGAGATCATGATTGTTGTAGAAAAGATCATGATAAATGCAAGCTTGAATGCGAATGTGTTCTAAGGTGTCCGACAGGTCCGACAGGTCCAACAGGTCCGACAGGCCCAACAGGTCCGACAGGTCCGACAGGTCCAACAGGTCCAGTAGGAACAGGAGTAACAGGTCCGACAGGCCCAACAGGTCCGACAGGTCCAACAGGTCCAACAGGAACAGGAGTAACAGGCCCAACAGGCCCAACAGGTCCAACAGGTCCGACAGGCCCAACAGGAACAGGAGTAACAGGTCCAACAGGTCCGACAGGCCCAACAGGTCCAACAGGTCCGACAGGTCCAACAGGTGTAGCGGGAGGCGGGGCTATTATCCCATTCGCTTCTGGTATAACACCTGCAGTGCTGACAACTGTATTAGGTGGAGTATTGAACACAGGTAGTATCGTGGGCTTTGGTTCCAACGTAACAGGTGTAACTGGTCTGGGTGGTGCAATTGATATTACACTAATAGGCGACCTAGCCTTCAATGTACCTCGCAGTGGAACATTAGATTCCTTATCTGCTACCTTTAACGTCACTCTAGGTTTGAGTTTAATTGGATCTACTGCTACGGTTTCTGCAACAGTATATTCTGCACCAGCTGGAAGCAACTCTTTTACACCAGTTCCAGGTGCAACAGTTACACTTTCTCCTAGCTTTAGTGGTGTTATCCCTGTAGGAGCAATTGCCACAGGTTCAATTAGTGGTATTGGCTTCCCTGTCACAGCAGGTATGCGTTTGATGCTTGTATTCTCTTCTGCAATTACAGCTGGAATTGATATAGCATCTACACTAACTGGTCAGGCAAGTGGTGGCATTGGAATTATCTAAAAGACATCTTTTGGGTAAGAAGACCTTTATAAATCATGACCGTCGGCTTAGCCGGCGGTTTGTTTTGTCCCTATAAGGGGGCTGTTACCTATGTATATTTTAGTATAAATCACAAAAATAAATACTTTATCATATTATATAATGGAAAATTGTTTTTGAGGTGATTAGATGATAACTATAAGTTTATGTATGATTGTCAGGGATGAAGAAGATGTTATATCTAGATGCTTAGATAGCGTAAAAGATATCGTTGATGAAATAATAATAGTAGATACTGGATCTAAAGATAATACAAAAGAAATTGTCAAAGGATATACAGATAAGGTGTTTGATTTTGAATGGATTGATGATTTTTCTGCAGCAAGAAACTACTCTTTTTCCAAAGCTACAAAGGATTTTATCCTTTGGCTAGATGCTGATGATGTTATTCTTGAAGGAGATAGAGAGAAGTTCAAGGATCTGAAACAAAAGTTAGATCATAATGTTGATATAGTAATGATGAAATATAACGTAGGTTTTGATGAAAATGGTAACATTACTCTATCATATTTCAGAGAACGCTTGCTAAAAAGAATAAATAATTATCAGTGGATGGAGCCCGTTCATGAATATCTAGAATTAAATGGAAACATAATAAATTCTGATATTTGTATAACTCACAAAAAAGAACGTCCCACTGTTGGAGGTAGAAATATAGCTATCTATAAAAAAGCTATATTAAGGGGAACAGATTTAACACCTAGGGGACTATATTATTATGCTAGAGAATTGTTTTATAATGAAGAATATGATGATGCAATAGAATACTTTAATAAGTTCTTAGACACAGAAAAAGGGTGGAGAGAAGATAATATAAGTGCTTGCCATAATCTTTCAATTTGCTATAATAATAAAAATGATAAAAAAAATATGCTAAGGGCTTTACTGAAGAGCTTTGAATATGATACTCCAAGGGCAGAAATTTGTTGCCAGCTTGGATATTATTATCTTAGTAATAAAGAGTATGAAAAAGCCATATTTTGGTATAAATTAGTTTTAGAACTAGAAAAGCCAATTAATAATTGGGGATTTATTCAACATGATTATTGGGGATATATCCCATGTATACAATTATGTATATGTTATGAGAGGCTTGGAAACATAGAGGAAGCAATAAGATATAATGATAGAGCAGCAGAATATAAGCCTAATGATCCAGCTGTAGAATATAATAGGAATTATTTTAAAAACATTGGTAAATAAGAAACTAAATATAGACTTATATAAATAAGTATTTAGCTATAAGAGGTAAAGAATGATATTAGCTGGATTTACAAATAGATTTTCGTTAAGACTTCCTATACATATAATAATCACATTATAGATGAGATTATTTATATATTTATCATAGTATGAATAGGAAGTCCCGTTTCTATAATTAAAGCTAAGCTGAAAAAGCTTAGCTTTAATTATAGATTTTTGATAGAATATATTATAATTTAATATACAAAGGATTAAAATAACGGAGGTGTCTTTATTGGAAAAACTAACAAGACCAGCATGGATGGAAATAGATTTAGACAATCTTATCCATAATCATAAGGAAATCAGAAGTATATTGAAAGAAAAAACTGAACTAATGGCAGTGGTTAAAGCAGACGCATACGAGCACGGTGCTGTACAAATAGTTAGGACTCTAATGGAAGAAGGTGTTAAAAAGTTCGGTGTGGCACATCTTTCAGAGGCACTTCATATACGAAAATATGTGAAGGATGCAGAAATATTAATCATGGGTTATACACCAGAGTACTTAGCAGAAAAGGCTATTTTAAATGATATTACTTTAACTGTGTATCTTAAAGAACAGGGTGAGATTTTTTCTCAGTTAGCAAAGAGATTAAATAGAACAGTAAAGATACATGTAAAAATTGAAACTGGAATGAATAGGTTAGGATTTATGCCTAATGAAGATGGTATAAAAGATATTAAGGATATTTATAACATGGATAATATAGAAGTAGAGGGAATGTTTACTCACTTTGCCGCTTCCGATGATGATCCTAGTTATACAATGGAGCAGGTAAGAAGATTTGATTATGTTTGTAACGCATTACAGAAGTTAGATATAAATATTCCAATAAAGCATATTAGCAATAGTGCAGCTATAATGAATTTCCCAGACTTAAACTATGATATGGTAAGAGCTGGAATTATTTTATATGGCGTATATCCATTCCCTAATGCCGATAGAGAACTTTTAAAACTTAAAAATATTCTAACATTAAAAGCTCAAATATCTCATGTGAAGGAAATTGGAAGTGGAGAAAAATTAAGTTATGGGCTTATATATGAAGCTAAAAAGAAAACAAAGATAGCCACAGTGCCAATAGGATACGCAGACGGATTTAGTAGAGAACTTAGCAATAAAGGAAATTGTATAGTTAATAATACTGTAGTTCCTATAGTAGGTAGAATTTGCATGGATCAATTAATGATAGATGTAACTGGATTAGATGTAAAAAGAGGAGATGAAGTAATACTTATGGGTAAGAGCTTAGATAAAGAAATTACCATAGAGGAAGTTGCAAATAAAAGTGGTCAAATTCCAGCAGCCGTGCAATGTATGTTTAACAAAAGATTGCCTAGAATATATATAAAGAATAAAGAAATAATAAATGTAACGGATTATTTATTAGAATTGTAGGATATGGAATTGATTCAGGATAATAAATAGAGGTGAAGCTATATGAAAAAAATATTTAATAATGATTGGCAAGACTTATTAGAAGGAGAAATGCAAAAGGAATATTATCAAAAATTGAGACAATTTTTGATTAATGAATATAGGACTAGAACTATATATCCAGATATGAATGATATATTTAACGCATTACATTATACTTCTTATAAGGATGTTAAAGTAGTTATATTAGGGCAAGATCCTTATCATGGTCCTAATCAAGCATATGGACTAAGCTTTTCAGTAAAACCAGGAGTTAGGATACCACCTTCATTGGTAAATATTTATAAGGAATTAAAAGATGACTTAGGCTGTTATATACCAAATAATGGTACTCTAACTAAATGGGCTAAAGAAGGAGTATTGCTACTAAATACATCTTTAACTGTAAGAGCTGGAGATGCTAATTCCCATAGTAAAATTGGTTGGGAGATATTTACAGATCATATTATTAAATTGCTAAATGAGAGAGAAGATCCTATAGTATTTATTCTTTGGGGAAACAATGCAATTAAGAAGAGAGCTTTTATAACTAATCCAAAACACTATATAATAACCTCAGTTCATCCTAGTCCATTATCGGCTAGCAGAGGTTTTTTTGGGTCCAAACCTTTTTCTAAGACCAATAAATTTTTAGAATCCATAGGGAAAAAGCCCATAGACTGGCAAATAGAAAATATTTAAATCTATCCTTTAAATATGATAAAAAAATAACTTGATATAAATCTAAAACATGGTATTATATATGAGATTATATTATTTAAAGGAGGATTTTATGGAGAAAATTCAGACAGAAAATGTAAAAATTGTTAATGCAGATCCATCGGCCATGGGCTTATTTGGATTAGCAATGGTCACATTAGTGGCATCATCGCAAAAACTAGGTCTTACACAAGGTTTATCATTTGTAATACCATGGGCAATATTTTTAGGTGCTTTTGCTCAATTATTTGCTTGTATCAATGATTCAAAAAGAAATAATACTTTTGGTACGACTGCATTTGGAGCCTATGCGTTCTTTTGGATGGGTGTTGCTACATCTTGGATGATAAATATGGGAGTATTTGGACAAGCCCTAGCATCAAGTGTAGACACAAAACAATTAGGATTTGCATTTTTGGGATATCTAATATTTACAATTTTTATGACTATAGGTGCTATGGAAACACATAAGGTATTATTTTTAATATTCTTCTTTATAGACCTATTATTCATTGGATTAACTCTTGATTCCTTTGGTATTATGGGGGAATTTCCACATAAATTAGCAGCATATTCAGAATTGATAATTTCCTTATTGTCATTCTATGGCTGTGGTGCATCAGTATTAAATGAGCATTTTGGAAAAACCTTTTTACCTGTAGGTAAGCCATTTGGAATATTTAAATAAGATATAAAGAATTTTATTGCATAGTTTAAAAATTAGAATTATACTATTAGTATCAAATAAGATTTAAAATTAAGAAGATTACTAATCGAGCAAACAACATTTCCTCTTTTATGCAATATTTTTGATTTTGTTTTAAATCTTATAATAAATGTAAAGGAGGAATGTTGAAATGGCAGATAAGACAATAAAATGTAAAGACTGTGGTACTGACTTTGTTTTTACAGAAAGAGAGCAAGAATTCTACAAGGAAAAAGGTTTTGATAATGAACCGCAAAGATGTGTAGATTGTAGGAAAAAAAGAAAACAAGAAAAAGGTAACAACAGAGGTTTTAGAAGATAAGAATTAATGACAGGGATAGTTCCCTGTCATTATTATTATCTGATATTATTAAATATAATTAATTCAATGATCTTGTTCAATACAAGAATACAAGGAATACCAATATAGAATTTCTTTTTACTTAATTTATGTTTAAAAACCACCATGCCAATTAAAGCGCCTATAGAGCCACCAAAGGTAGACGTAAGAAGCAAAGATGCTTCAGATATTCTCCATTCTTTCTTTTCAGCTTTATTTTTATCTATACCAAATAATATGAAAGAAATAAGGTTTATGGATATTAAATAAATTAATAAAAAGATCTCCCTATTATTAAAATTTGAAATAAGATTCATTTTATTTTACACCTAAATAATTAGCTATGTTGGCATCCTCAGTTTTTATTCCCTTTATCTTAGAAGTCTTGCAGCTTAAAAGTCCAGTAACACCAGGGCCATGTCCTGCTAGTATGCAATTACTGTGTACTACTACACCAATAGTTACAGCACCTTCTAAATATTGACGCCCATAGGTATTGTCACAGTCTTTCAAAAGAACTAAGTCGCCAAACTTAAGTCTATCTATTCCATATTCTTTTACTGCTTTTTCATCTCCTGTAGTTATGTCATAATCTCCACTAAAACTAGTAGCACTACCTATGCCTGAACCCATTAGATGTGCTGGTATTTCAGTTACTACCGGAACTTCCAGTTCTCCATTTTCATTCTCTTTAATGCCTATTTTTTCAAATAAATTAGGATCAAGATTCATTACTACTATATCATCATGACCTTCAATTGCAAGGCCTTGACCATGGGCTTTAATAAGTATATTGTCATTTATAGCCATTTTTTCTAGGTCTTCTTGAGGGAAATATATCATAACATGTTCAATTCCACCATGCATTCCAGTAACAAATCCCTTTGCACCTTTTGCGTCGCCAGATATTACTCTAGCCTCGTTACCTACACAGGATAGAACCATTAAGGCTCTATTTTCAGCTACTTCTTCATTTCTAATACTTACACCTGGTTCTACATGGTCTCCTACAAGATCCATACAACAATCTCCGATTTGAAAATTGTATGTAATACCACCAGTGGCATGTAAAATCATAGGTCTGCCATCACCACTTATTCTATAAGGGCTTGGTCCCATTATAGGGCTATGAATTTTACCCTGTACCGATTGAATTACTAGTTTGTCTCTGTTAGTTTTTAACAAAAAAACCACCTCCTATTAGTCATATATAATAAATTATACTATATAAATATAGAAAGAAATGTAGAAAATAATAATTTTTATAAAATACTTATTATAAAAGTATATAAA
>NZ_CABSQO010000041.1:0-30393 GCF_902479755.1 uncultured Tissierella sp.
TTATAAAAGTATATAAAAGTTTCAAATATATTCAGAAAAATGATGGCTTAGCCAGTATTAATGAGCATTTATAAATTGACAAAATATATGGACTATTATAGAATGATATTGTCTAATTGGGATACATAGATAAATTTAATAGATATTTAATATCAAATATTGCATGGTGAAAATAGTAAATATTACTATGGACAGTACCTTTTGATTGTTGTATATTCTTTAGTAATATTAATAAAAAGGAGGGCTATAAGTGGAGTTTAAATTTGATTTAGAGAAGAATAAGGACAAGCTTGATGAATTTAAGATTTTTATTAAAGACAACAAAGAAAAGCAAGGAGCTTTAATGCCTGTACTACAAGAGGCACAAGCTAAATTTGGCTATTTGCCAGTTGAAGTTTTAGAAATGATATCAAAAGGATTAAATGTACCGTTATCTGAAATATATGGAGTAGCTACTTTTTATTCCCAATTTTCATTAATACCAAAAGGTGAATTCAAAATTGGAATTTGTTTAGGAACTGCATGTTATGTAAAAGGATCTCAAGAATTACTTAATAAGGTTATGGAAGAGCTAGGTATTGAATCAGGACAAACTACACCAGATATGAAATTCTCATTAACGGCCACCAGATGTATTGGAGCTTGTGGATTAGCACCAGTTTTATCAGTGAATGATGATGTATATGGTAGATTGAAGCCTGAAGATGTAAAAGGCATATTAGATAAATATAGATAATATGGAGGTGTAGACGATGACCACTATTAAAGAATTAAATGAAATTAAAGAAAAAAGTCTGAATAGAATTAAGCTTCGTCAGTCAGAGCTAGGCAAGGAGTTCATTGATGAGAGAGAGGGTTTCAAAAAACACCATGTATTAGTTTGTGGTGGGACGGGATGTCACTCATCAAATGGAGATAAGATCAAGAATTTAATAGAAGAGAAGGTAAAAGAAAAAGGGTTATCTGAAGATATACAAGTAATACTCACAGGTTGTTTTGGCTTATGTGAATCAGGACCAAATATAGTAGTCTACCCTGAAGGTGTATTTTATAGCCATGTTGAATTAGAAGATGTTGAGGAAATCGTAGAAGAGCATATAGTAAAAGGTCATATAGTTAAAAGAAGATTATTTAAGGAATCCTATGTGGAAGACAAGATTAAACCTGTTAGCGAAGTTAACTTTTATAAAAAACAAACTAGAATCGCACTTAGAAATTGTGGAGTTATAGCCCCAGAAGATATAGAAGAATACATAGCACTTGATGGATATTCAGCGCTAGCAAAAGTAATAACAGAAATGACTCAAGAAGAAGTAATAAAGACTGTGAAGGACTCTAATTTACGTGGTAGAGGTGGTGCAGGATTCCCAGCAGGGAGAAAGTGGGAAGAAGCATATAAATATGATGCAGATCAAAAATATATAATCTGTAATGCAGATGAGGGAGATCCTGGTGCATTTATGGATAGATCAATACTGGAGGGAGACCCTCACTCTGTACTGGAAGCTATGGCTATAGCTGGTTATGCAGTAGGTGCAGATCAAGGTTTTATTTACGTTAGAGCAGAGTATCCAATAGCTGTACAAAGATTAGAAGTAGCTATAAAGCAAGCGAGAGAATACGGATTATTAGGTAGAAATATATTAGGTACAGATTTCAATTTTGATATTGAATTAAGACTTGGGGCAGGAGCCTTTGTATGCGGTGAAGGTACAGCTCTTATGGAATCCATAGAGGGAAGAAGAGGCATGCCAAGAACTAAAATCAATAGAACTGCTCATAAAGGTTTATGGCAGAAACCAACTATTATAAATAATGTAGAAACTCTTGCAAATGTACCAATAATATTTCAAAAAGGAGTAGAATGGTTTAGAAATATCGGTACAGAAAAGTCTCCAGGAACTAAAGTTTTTGCTTTAGGTGGAAAGATTGAAAATACAGGACTAGTTGAAATACCAATGGGTATGACTCTTAGGGAAATTGTATATGATATTGGCGGTGGGATACCAAATGGTAAGGAATTTAAAGCTGTACAAACTGGTGGACCTTCAGGCGGCTGTATACCAGCTGAATATTTAGATGTACCAGTAGACTTTGAATCCTTAGGTGCATTAGGTTCCATTATGGGTTCAGGCGGAATGGTTGTAATGGATGAAAATAATTGTATGGTTGATATTGCTAGGTTCTTCCTTGACTTTACTGTAGAGGAATCTTGTGGTAAATGTGTACCATGCAGAGAAGGTACAAAGAGAATGCTTGAGATTTTGGAAAGAATTACTGAAGGCAAGGGAGAAGAAGGAGATATAGAGAGACTAGAAAGTCTATCTGAAACAATTAGCTCTGCATCTTTATGCGGACTTGGACAATCAGCTGCTAATCCAGTAATAACTACATTGAAATATTTTAGACATGAATATGAGGCTCATATAAGAGATAAGAAATGTCCTGCTGGTGCATGTCAAGCACTTCTAGAATACTACATTACAGATAAATGTATTGGATGTACTAAATGTGCTAGAAACTGTCCTGTTTCCTGCATCGATGGAAAGGTAAAGGAAAGACATGTAATAGATACAGATAAATGTATTAAATGTGGTAATTGCATGACAGTATGTCCTGTTGGAGCAGTAATTAAGAGATAGAGAAGGAGGTAAAGTGATGAAATATGTAACACTTACTATAGATGGACAAAAGATCACGGTGCCTGAAGACTATTCTATAATCCAAGCTGCAAAAGAACTTAACATAGAGATTCCAGCTCTTTGCTATGACCCTAATCTAGAAGTGGTATCAGCCTGTAGATTATGTATAGTTGAAATAGAAGGCAGTAAAAAACTTGAAACCTCCTGCTCTGTCAAGGTTAGAGAAGGTATGGTTGTAAATACGGAGACTGAAAGAGTAGTAAATGCTAGGAAAGATATATTACAACTTTTATTAGATAGTCATCCAAATGATTGTTTGACTTGCCAAAAAGCGGGAGAGTGTTTATTACAGAAATATTCCTATAGATATAATGTTAGGTTTAAAGAACATGATGGTGCTATGAGACCCAAACTTATAGATACTTCAAGTCCATATATATTGAAAGATAACAGTAAATGTATCTTATGCGGTAAATGTGTTAGAACTTGCTCTCAGATAAAGGGAGAAAGAGAAGTTTTAGCCTTTGCTAAGAGAGGTTATAATACCCAAATAGTTTTAGATGATGATCAAAGCTTTGAAACCTCAAAATGTGTATCCTGTAATAGATGTGTGACTGTATGTCCTGTGGGAGCCTTAGTAGATAAGAGACTATTGGGTAAGACCAGAGTTTGGGAAGCAGAGGTTAAAACTGTAAGCTGTAAGGTATGTGCATATGGATGTGAATTTGAAGTATTATCTAAGAAAAATAAAAACATTGCAGTAAGAGCCAAATCACCTTCTAATGGCAGACCTTTATGCTTGAAGGGGAGACTTACTACAGAATTAATGTATCTCCATAATCCGGATAAGCCTTATAGGAAGATAGGCAAAAAATTTGTTGAGTCTAGCTGGACGAAGACTCTTGGATTATCAGATATTATAGAAAAAATAGAGAAGATAGAGGAAAAATAATTCTCAAGATTTTAGTAGCAAAATATTAAATCTATTAATTTATAATAATATGATTTATAAGAAGGGGATATATAATGACAATCCATGAATTTAAATCAATTATAGAGTTTGCTGTAAATAATGAAGTCGAGGCATATGAATTCTATAGGGATGCTGCTTTAAAGGTACAAGATCAACATCTTAAAGAGACCTTTGAAGAATTAGCTGAAGAAGAATTAAAACATAAGAAGTTCTTAGAAGACTTTTTGGATAGTGGAGCGGATGAAATAAAAGTAAGTGAAGTTAGCGATTATAAACTAGCTGAAACCATAGATAAACCAAGGCTAACTGTAGAAATGAAGTTCGCAGATGCTATTGGCTTAGCAATAAAGAATGAAGAAGAAGCTATGAATATGTATAAAAATTTATCTAATATTTGTTTAGATGAGGAGCAGAAAAAGCTTTTTCTTGGACTTATGAAGATGGAGCAAATGCATAAGACTAGGCTAGAAGATATTTATGTTAATGTTGCTTATAATGAAGTATGGTAACAAAAGAATTCATTAGAAGAAGATTTTGCATATCAATATAAAAGCATAAAATAGCCAATGATTTTTTAATGTTTTAGTACCGTGTGGAGGCGAAAATATGATTACATTTATTATGAATGGAAAAGAGGTTAAAGTAAAAGAGGGAACTTCTATATTAGAAGCTGCTCGAGAAAATGGAATAGATATTCCTACTTTATGCTATGACAAAGAGCTTTCATCCTTTGGTGGATGTAGGTTATGTGTGGTAGAAGTAGAGGGCTCTAAAAACCTTGTTGCATCTTGTTCGGCTAAGGCAAGAGAAGGGATGGTAGTATATACAGAGTCTGAAAGAGTAGTTAAGGTTCGTAGAGATATTTTAGATTTATTATATTCAAATCACCCAAAGGATTGCTTGACTTGCGAAAAGTCTGGAGAGTGTGGACTTCAAGATTTATGTTATAAATACGGAATAAAAGAAGGTTCTTTTAAGGGAGAAGTAAAACAGTATGCAATAGATAGTCTAAATCCTGTTATGGAAAGAGATCAAAGTAAATGCATCTTATGTGGCAAATGTGTAAGAGTATGTAGTGAAATTCAAGTGACATCTGCAATTGATTTTACAAATAGAGGTTTTAATTCTAAGGTTACTACTGGTTTTGATGAGCCTATTAATTATAAGAACTGTAGAATGTGTGGTCAATGTATAACAGCATGTCCTACTGGTGCTCTTATAAACAAGCAGTTGAAAGGTATTAGGCCATGGGAGGTTAAGAAAGTTCGTACTACTTGTCCATTTTGCGGAACAGGATGTAATTTCGATCTAAACGTAAAGGATGGAAAGGTAGTTGGAGTAACTCCTAATCCAGACTCACCAGTAAACGGAAAATCCCTCTGTGTAAAGGGAAGATATCACACAGACTTTATAAACAATCCTGATAGAATCACTAAACCATTGATCAAAAAAGATGGAGAATTTGTTGAATCTAGCTGGGATGAAGCTATAAAATTAGTAGTTAAAAACCTCAAGGATGTAAAAGAACAACATGGCGGAGATGCTATAGCAGGATTAAGTTCTGCACGTTGCACTAATGAGGATAATTTCGTATTTCAAAAGATGATGAGAGTCGCTTTAGGCACCAACAATGTAGACCATTGTGCCCGAACCTGACATGCTCCTACAGTTGCAGGTCTTGCAACTACATTAGGAAGTGGAGCTATGACTAATGCTATTGGAGAAGTAGAGGGAAATGAAGTATTATTCATTATTGGTTCTAATGCTACAGAGGCTCATCCAATAATTGGAAACAAAATGAAAAAAGCAGCTAAAAATGGATCAAAGCTTATAGTAATAGATCCACGTCGTACAGAGCTGGCAGAAATGGCTACTATATGGTTACCTTTAAATTCAGGTACAGATGCCGCCCTAATAAACGGATTGATGCATATCATAGTAAAAGAAGGATGGCATGACAAAGAATTTATAGAAACACGCTGCACAGGATTTGAAAATGTATTAGAGACAATAGAAAACTATTCTCCAGAAGTAGTGGCTAGGATTACTGGAATATCTGAAGATATGCTATATGAAACTGCTAAACTCTATACAAGTACTAAGAAGGCAGGTATATTCTACACTCTAGGAATAACAGAACATACTACAGGAACAGCAAATGTTATGAATCTTGCAAACCTAGCTATGCTTACAGGACATTTAGGTTTAGAGAATTCAGGGATAAATCCAATGCGTGGACAGAATAATGTTCAAGGAGCTTGCGATATGGCAGCACTTCCTAATACATTCCCTGGATATCAAAACTTATCAGAGGAAAAAAATATAAAATTCTTTGAAGAATTTTGGAATGTAGAATTAAATCCTAATAATGGACTTAGAATTCCAGAAATGTTAGATGAAGCACTAATAGGAAACGTTAAAGCAATGTATGTTATGGGAGAAGATCCTGTGCTTACAGATCCAGATGCGAACCATGTTAAGAAGTCCTTAAAGAATTTAGACTTCTTAGTAGTACAAGATTTATTCCTAACAGAGACTGCTAAATTTGCCGATGTTGTACTTCCAGCAACATGTTATGCTGAAAAAGACGGTACATTTACAAATACTGAGAGAAGAGTTCAGAGAGTTAGAAAAGCTGTTGAAGCACCTGGTGAATGCAGGCTAGATTGGATGATATTAAGTGAAATAGCCACAAAATTAGGAGCAAAGGGATTTGATTATAGAAACTCTGAGGATATATTTAATGAAATAAGAGAAACAACACCTAGTTATAGAGGAATAACTTATGAGAGAATAGATAAAGTAGGTTTACAATGGCCATGTCCAACGGAAGAGCACCCTGGTACTCCATATCTTCATAAGGGAACTTTCCCAAGAGGAAAAGGATTGATGATTCCAGTTGAATATGAGGCACCGGCAGAACTTACATGTGAAGAGTACCCAATACTTCTTTCCACTGGAAGGATGTTATATCATTATAACATAATGACTAGACATTCTAGAAACCTAGATGATATAAGACCTTATGAGCTTGCAGAAATGAATCCAGTAGATGCTGAGAGGTTAGAAGTAGAAGAAGAAGATTTTGTAAGGGTAACATCAAGAAGAGGGTCTATATTGAGTAGGGTGACAGTAACAGATAAAGTTAAACCAGGAATGATGTTTATGACATTCCATTATAAAGAATCTCCTGTAAATGAATTAACTAATTCAGCATATGACCCAGTTACTAAGACTGCTGAATATAAGATTTCTGCAGTAAGAGTAGAAAAAGTTGAAAATATATAGACTATACTTGGAGTGGTTAATATGTTTAAGGTTGGAATAATAACAGCAAGTGACAAAGGCTCTGTCGGAGCAAGAGAAGATAAATCTGGAGAAATAATAACCGAAATAATAGAAAATAGAGGTTATATTGTATCAAGTAAAATTATAGTTCCTGACGAAAAAGAGACTATATATAATGAGATAATTAATATGGTGGATAATTTGCAAGTAGATTTAGTTTTGACTACTGGAGGAACAGGTTTTAGTGAAAGAGATATTACTCCTGAAGCTACGATAAAGGCTTGTGATAGAATGGCAAATGGAATAGCTGAGGCTATAAGATATTATAGTCTCAGCATTACTCCTAGAGCTATGCTGTCTAGGGGAGTGTCGGGGATAAGAAATAAAACTTTGATAATCAATTTGCCTGGTAGTCCAAAGGCAGTCAAAGAAGCCTTGGATTATATATTAGATAGCGTTCATCATGGCTTAGAAATCCTAACAGGAAAAGATTCAGAGTGTGCTCGATAGAAGGTGAATCGGTGAAAAGGTTTGGAGCAGCAATAATATTAGCAGGCGGTAAAAGTTCAAGAATGGGCTTTGATAAACAATTTTTGAAGATTGATAAAAAAAGACTTATGAGTTTAGTGATTAATAAACTTGAAGAAGAGTTTGACGAAATCATTATTGTAACAAATAAACCTGAAGAATACAATGAGTTTAACCAAAAAATAAGAACAGATATAATTAAAGGAATGGGACCTTTAAGTGGGATCCATTCAGGTTTAAATGAGGCTTCATCTGAATATGCTTTTGTAATTGCCTGTGATATGCCTAATATTGATATAGATTATATAAGATATATGAAAAAAGCTATTGAGAACAAAGATATAGATATTTGTGTGACACGTATTAGAGATAGGATAGAGCCATTGCATGGCTTTTATTCTAAGAGGATAATAGAAAATATTGAAAAACATTTATTATCCAATATGAGGGCTATAAACTCTTTAATTACTAAATCAAAAACTCATTATATAGAAGAAGATGAGGTTGTAAAATTTAGTTTAAATAAAGATATATTTAAAAACTTAAATACAATAGAAGACTTAGATGAATTTCTTTTGATACAATAAAAATGTTGGATATCCAACATTTTTATTGTATTTTACTCTAAATTAATGTAATAATAAGAGCTTATCCTCATTTAGATTAACATAAATTGATTTCCCCTTATATAGTTCCTTTTTATTAACTTCTTCTTCAAAAGCTTTCATATAGATAGGAGACTGAGAAATTCCGTCATTATCCATTTCATTTTCTAATACTAAGGTATAAGAGTGTAAATTTTGTATTATATCCATTATATTTAATTTAAAAGTATTTATTGTGGATTCATAATCAGAGCAAAGATTAATATTTTGAGTATGGATACCGACATATCGGATATTATCCTTCACTATAGTATTGCATATTAATTCTAAACCCCAATCTATGGCGTAAATTTTATTTTCAGAAATTTTTTCTATTCTAGAAATATTTCTACAACCAATTAGCATTGCAGTATTAAGAGTTTCAGGATTGTTGAATAGATTTTCCTTATAATTAGTTTCTTCTATTTTTCCATTATTTAATACTGCGATTCTGTCACATATTCGATAAACTTCATCCTTGTTGTGAGATACATATAATGCACTGCCATTATGTTTTTTTAATATATCAATAAGCTCCTGCTCCATTTGCCATCTCAAATGTTCATCTAAAGCTGAAAAAGGTTCATCTAGCATTAATATTTTAGGTTCGTTTACTAACATTCTAGCCAGTGCTACTCTTTGTTGCTGCCCACCAGACAATTGGTGAGGATAATTACTTTCCAATCCTTCCAAAGAGAAAGATTTAATTATTTCTTTTATAATCCCAGATTTGTTCTGGCGATTTTTTGGAGCTCCAATAGCTATGTTTCTTTCTAATGTCATGTTAGGGAAAAGAGCATAATTTTGAAACAATAATCCTACTTTTCTATTTTGAGGTAATATATTTATCTTTTTTTTACTATCAAAAAGCACTACGTCATTTAATACAATCTGGCCCTCATCTGGTGTCTCGATTCCAGCGATACATTTAAGTGTCATACTTTTTCCGCAACCAGAGGCACCTAAAAGAGCTAATGTTTCTTTATTTGTTTCAAATTCTACATCTAGGAAGAAATCTCCAAATGTTTTTTTTATATTAGCATAAAGAATATCTAATTACCTCCTTTCCCTACTTTGTTGATTTTCACACTTTCTAACTTGTTCATTATCAATATTGCTATAAATGATATTGCAACCATAATAGCAACCCATTTATAAGCCAGAGCTCTATTACCTCCCTGAACAGCACTATAAACTGCAACTGCCATGGTTTGAGTCTTACCTGGAATATTGCCAGCTAACATAATCGTAGCACCAAATTCGCCTAATGCTCTTGCAAAGGCTAAAATAGTTCCAGCCATAATACTAGAGAAACTATTAGGTAGCATTATTTTTAAAAATATTTCATGTTCAGATAAACCTAAAGTTCTTGCTACATAAATCATATTTCTATCCAGTTGTTCAAAAGCACCTCTTGCAGTTCTATACATTAATGGAAAAGAAACAACTACAGAAGCTATAATAGTAGCAGTACTAGAGAATACAATAGAAATATCATATAATGCTAAGAACTTACCAATAAAGCTATTCTTTCCTAAGAAAATCAATAGAAAAAAGCCTACAACAGTAGGAGGTAATACTAGAGGAAGGGTTAAAAACCCATCCACTAATCCTTTAAATCTTTTTAATTTTGTAGTTAAATATGCTGCATAAATTCCACAGATGAAAGTTATTATAGTTGCAATAACTGCAGCTTTTAAAGATATTAATAAAGGGGAATAACTCATATTATCCTCCGTTCATTTCTATTTCATTGAGAAACCATATTTTTCAAATAATTTAATAGCCTCATCTGTAGATAGGAAATCTAAGAATGCTTGTGATCTATCAGGATTTTGACTATCTTTAATTACTGCCACTGGATAACTAACTTCTTTGTGGCTTCCTTCAGGAGCTTCAGTGATTATATTGATACTATCTGATGTAAATGCATCAGTAGCATAAACAATGCCGCAGTTAACCTCTCCGCTTTCTACCCAAGTAAGTACTGTTCTAACGTCATTTGCTAATACAAGTTTTGAATTAATCTTATCAGCTATATTTAAGTTATTAAATATTTCTTCACTATATTGACCTACGGGAACATTTCCTGGGTCCCCTATTGCAATTTTCTTTATTTCATCTTTAGCTAAGTCTTCAAAAGATTTCATATCAATCTTTCCATCCTTTGGAGTAATAAGTACTACTTTATTCACTAATAAAGTCTTAATTGTACCGTCTAATATATGGCCTCCTTCTTCTAAAGCATTCATTTGTTTTTGAGCTGCTGACATAAACACATCAACTGGTGCCCCTTCTTCTATTTGAGTCTGCAATGCTCCAGAACCTCCAAAAGTAAATGTAAGAGTAGTTTCGGGCTCTACAGTTTTATATACTTCTGCTAATTCACCTAATACATCTGTTAAACTTGCTGCAGCTGAAATAAGTAATTCTACAGGCTCCTTTGGTTTAACCTTTTCCTCTTTATCTGCTTCACTTTTATCTTCTGCTTTTACTTCAGTATCCTCATTAGGATTATTTGTTATACCTTTACTACATCCAACCATGAAGGTGGAAACAAAAACTAATGATAATAGAATGACAAATAAATTTTTTAACTTCATTTTTATATCCTCCCTTTTTTATATTATCTGGGGTAAAAGTTTGTCCCAGAGAAAAACTTAGATATTCATATTATAAAGCGAACCTCTTTTACAAGAGTAACGATGACGTTTTTTTATCGCTCATTTGAGCGATAAATTTTAACATAGTTTAATTATTTTTTAACATTGTTTTATAGATGAAAGATAATTAACAATATTCTCTTAGCCAAAATATTTTTTATAAAGCTTTTCTGCTTCCACATTTAACTCGGAAACAAAGGATTGATACCTATTTAATAAATCTTCACCTTCTTTTGAAAGCTCAGATTTACCTCCGCCTTTGCCGCCTATAACACTAATAAACAAAGGAAAACCTAGCTCTTTTTCAGCATTTTTAATTATTTTCCATCCTTTGCTAGGTGATAATTCCATAATTCTATAGGCTTTAGATAAACTTCCTGTTTCCTTAACTAACTCCATAATTCTTGCAATCCCTGGGCCAAATGTAGAATCATTATAGACTATCTTTATTCTAGTATTAAAATGTGAATTTCCTTTAGAATCTAAGGTCACAGTAATCGCTCCCAATCTTCTTCATAAATTAGCTTTGATACAAAGCATTATAATATAAGAATATTATAATTGCAATTAAATTTAATAAAATATTTTTTATAAGTAGAGAAGTAGTTATAAGTAGTATATTTAACGATAGAACCTTGTCAATATGACAAAGGGCTCTGTCAATATGACAAGATAATTATAAAATCATATATGACAAAGTAGGATATATAAATTTTTAACAAAAAATATTTTTTCAAGATGTGTAAACTATAGGATTACAAAAGAACATTTACTATCAGTAAGCATAATGGCATAAATATTGCAATTGATATTAGTTTGATAAAAAAATAATTTGCGAGGTGAACAAAATTGAAAAGACGTACATTTTTGAAAATGTTAGGAGGTATAGGAGCATTAAGTCTGACTGGTTTAACCATAGGATGTAATAAAAAAGACGCTGTAAATACTGATGTTCCAAATGAATTCCCAAAGCTTTCTCAATTACCAGGGCAAAAGCCAGAGGCTATGATCAATCTAGAAACAGGTGCTGTTGAAGTAGAACCATCAATATTGATGAGACATAGTGCATGTTTAGGCTGCTATAGCTCATGTGGAAATCGTGTAAAGATTGATAAAAATACTGGCAAAATATTGAGAGTATATGGAAATCCATATAATCCTAATAATGCGGAGCCACATCTTTCATTTGAAGAGCCTTTAACAGAATCATATTTGGCTTTTAGTAGTTATAAAGATAAAGGCAGCATGCATAGAGGTGCATTATGTGCTAGAGGAAATGCTACTTTAGAAAGTCATTATGACCCCATGAGGATATTAGTTCCGCTGAAAAGAACAGGAACTAGGGGAGAAGGAAAGTGGAAGCCTATCACTTGGGATGAGGCGGTGGAAGAAACTGTAGAGGGTGGAGAATTATTTAAGGATATAGGTGAAGATATTGTTATAGATGGATTTAGAAAAATAAGAGATTTAGAAACACCTATAGATTCAAAGGCCCCGGAGTTTGGTCCAAAAACAAATCAATTAGTTTTTTTTGGAGGACGTGGAGATGGAAGAACTTCATTTGCAGGAAGGTTTACGAGTTCATTTGGAACTGTAAATAACTTTGGACATGGTTATTCCTGAGGCGGTTCTAAAACACCTGCGGCGCAGGTAATAGCAAGTGGGCAAAATCTAAGGCCGGATATTAATAGTGCAGAGTATATATTATATGCTGGTGCATTCCCAGGACATAGTGGGAAACCTATGCAAACCATAGCACGTCAAATAAAGCTTGGAGTAAAAGAAGGAAATCTTAAGTATTCAGTAATAGACCCTATTCTTGCTGGAGGGGCTGTGACACCTTTATATGAAAATAGTGAATGGGTTCCAATAAAGCCAACAACAGATAATGCATTTGGTATGGCACTGATTAGATGGATTATTGAAAATCGTAAGTATAACAATGATTTCTTAAGTTCACCTAATTATGAGGCTAGTGTTTCTAAAGGATTTAATAGTTGGACTAATGCTACTCATTTAGTAATAGAAGACCAAAAACATCCAAATTATAAAAAAATGCTAAGGGCAGAAGACTTAGGATTGGAAGTTGGAAAGGAAGAAAAAGACATATTCATTGTAATCGATAATGCTAGGAAGGAGTATGCTAGATTTGATAAGGCGACCACAGCGGATTTATTGTATGAAGGAAAAGTAAAAGGACCTAATGGAAAAGAAATACAAGTAAGAACATCCTTTGCTATTTTAAAAGAAAGTGCCTTCAGATATGAGATACATGAGTATTCAAGGGTTTGTGGTATTCCAGAGGACAAGATAGAAGAAATAGCAAAAGAATTTACTTCTCATGGAACTAAAGTAGCAGCAGATGGAATGGGAAGTACAGCTACTGCAAATGGGTCAGATATAACTATGATTCATTATATTTTAATGGCCATGGTAGGTAGTATAAATAAGAAGGGTGGAGCAATTACTAGAAGAAATTCATATAAATCTACTTCAGCTGGACCAAGATATCAATTAAACGTCATACCAGATGGACCAAAAGCATCAGGTATGAGAATTAGCCGTACTGGAGTTAGATATGAAGATACGACTGAATATAAAGAAAAGGTTGCTAAAGGAAAAAATCCATATCCATCAAAGATGCCATGGCACCCAATAGGAAGTGCCTCTGATAATCAAGGATTATTCTCTATTATAAATAAATATCCTTATCAGGCAAAAATAGTATTGAATTGGATGGCTAATCCTCTATTAGCAGTACCGGCTGGTGCTAGAAAAGAAGTGATTGAAGCACTGAAGAGTGTTGATAATGTTCCACTATTTATTTCTTGTGATGCATACATGGGAGAAATGACTGCATTAGCAGATTATATTATACCAGATACTACTCCCTATGAAAGTTGGGGCTTAGCTAATATTGAAGGAAACTTCTCAGGAAAAGGAGTTACTGTGAGATGGCCAATAGTAGAACCAGCAACCCCGAAGTTAGAAGATGGAAGACATATATCCTTTGAAACATACGTGATTGATGTTGCTAAAAAGATTGGATTACCAGGATTTGGAGATAAGGCAATATTAGATATGAATGATAACTTGCTACCATTAAACAGCAGAGAAGATTATTTCATTCGTGGTATTGCAAATATGGCATATGATGAAGAACCTGTGGCAGACATTCCACAAGAAGAAATAGAAATGCAAGATTTAGAAAATGCGGTTAAAGATTGGGCTGATATATTAACAAATGAAGAATGGCCTAAGGTATTAAACATAATGGCGAGAGGCGGTCGTTTTGAAGACCATGGAGCAGGATTTGAAGGTGATAATCATAAATATGCTTATAAAGGATCTGTTGATTTATATATTGAGAAGTTTGCAACTAGCAGAAACTCATTAACTGGTGAATATTATAATGGTGTAGCTGCATGGAGTCCTGAATCATTCTCTGATGGCAGTTTAGTAAATGATGTATTCCCAGAAACAGAATGGCCATTTAAGGCGGCAAATTGCAAACCTAAATTTAGAAGTATAAGTATGCTTGCTAACAGTTCCAGCCTTAGAGACTTAAGCAAACATAATTATATTGAGTTAAATACTGAAGATGCTAAAGCATTAGGAATATCAACTATGGATAAAGTAAAAGTAATTCCTGCTACAGGCGGCGAATTTATAGGACATGCTCTAGTAAGACCTGGTATAGCAAAGGGAACCATAGGTATAGCATTTGGATATGGGCATTGGGAATATGGCACAAAAGGATATAACATTGAAGGAAAAGTCCAAGAGAGCAATGAATTCATAGGTACAGGAGTACATTTAATGAATTTAATAGATCCAAAGGTGAATGGACTATTTGGTATTTCTGAGTCTTCAACTGGAGGGCCAGGTAGAAATGGTGGAGCTTACAAGGTAGAGAAGGCATAGATAGGAGTGAAAAGATGATAAAAGAAAGTATTTTTATAGCAAAAAAACGATTAGAGCTATATGAATTTTTATCTTTTTCCTTTTTAAATACTCCTTCAGAAGAATTATTAAACTTAATAAAAGATAATTCTTCGCAATTTGAAGAATTAACTGAAGATAAAATAGACTCTATTGAGGAAAAGGACTTAGATTATTTTATACAAGAATATTATGATAGATTTTTTGTACCTACTTCAAAATTATTTGTCCCGCCTCATGAATCGGCAATTAGGAACAAAGATATAAAGAATGGCAAAATATCCTATGGTAAATTAGATAGTCAGGAAACTTTTCATGTAAAAGCATGTTATGAGATAGTAGATTTCAAAGTAGACGAACTTAATGCTTTTAAGCCACTCAAGGATAATCATTATCCAGATCATATTGCATTTGAATTAGCTTTTTTGGCTTATTTAGTTAATTCTGAGCTTTTAGCTTTGGAAAATGGAATGAGTGAAAAAGCTAATAAATGGAGGAAATTACAAAAAGATTTTCTTGTTGAACATCTATCTAAATGGATTGCAGATTATGCTCTTCTAAGTAAGGAAAGGGGAGAAGGGTTGTACTCTTACTTAACTAATATTTCCGCCAAATGGATAGCGTTAGATTTGGAATATCTGATGGCAGAAAATCAATAAATTTAAAGAGGTGATTTAGAATGAAAAGATATGGAATGGTCATAGATTTAGAGCGTTGTGTTGGATGCCATGCCTGTACTATTAGCTGTAAAATGGAAAATAACCTTCCCGAAGGATGCTTTAACACTTGGGTTGAAGAGTGGGATGCAGGAGAATATCCCAAAGTATCAAGGGTAAAACTTCCAAAATTATGTAATCATTGTGTGGATGCACCTTGTGTTAAAGCCTGTCCTGTGAATGCAACCTTTGCAGCTGAAGGAGGTATAGTTGTAGTAGATGAAGAAAAATGTATAGGCTGCGGAGCTTGTGTAGCAGCGTGTCCTTATGATGCTAGATATATGAATAATGACACCAAGAAAGTTGGGAAGTGTACTTTCTGCATTCAGAGAGCAGAGGTTGGATTGTTGCCCGCTTGTGTAAGCACTTGTATATCTCATGCTAGATTTTTTGGAGATTTAAATGATCCAGAATCTGAAGTTAGCAAGATGGTTGCAGATAACAAGACTAATGGATTAAAAGATGAGTTAAAATTAGATATCAGCGTTACTTATATTGGATTGGATCAGGCTTTAAAAGACGGAGAGCCAGAGGAACGGTATAGAGGTGGAAAATAGATTATATAATTTGCTGAGAGAGGAGAGAAAATAAATGTTCGGTAAATTAGGAACAGGTGAATTAATTCTTATATTAGGTATTGCCTTGGTAATATTTGGTCCAGGGAAGCTTCCAGAAGTAGGAAAAGCATTTGGTAAAGCCATAGGAGAATTTAAAAGCCATGCAAATAAAGTATCTAAAGATATAGAAATTGATTTAAATGATAAAAAATAATAATATAAGAACAAGGTACTATAATATAGTACCTTGTTCTTATAAACTATTAACTAGTTTATTGACAAAGTTAATAACATGCCATACTATCATAGATAAAGATAATATATCAAATTATTACACAATCATTTTATGTTTAATATGAGGAGATAAAAATGCTAAAATTTGAAAAAATAATAGAAACTGCTACTTCTAGAATGGAACCAATAGCTTTAAATCATCAACGATGCTCAAGGGTACGTTCTCATTTAGGTAAGTGTAGTAAATGCATAGAGTGCTGTCCTGTAGAAGGAATAATCATTAAAAACTCAAAAATTGAACTGAATGATAATTGTATCCAATGCGGACTATGTGCATCAGTTTGTCCTACAGGAGCTATATCTATTCAGGAACCCACTGAATTAAATTTATATAATTACATAGAAGAGGAAGGAAAATTAGATAATACAGTAATTTTAACTTGCAAGCATAATGATGATATCTCAAAAAGTGTTTTCAAAGTACCTTGTCTAGGAGGTCTGACTTTAGAATTCTTATTGGGAATAGATACTTTGCGGTTTGAAATTAATGTTATTTTTTCCCAAGCAAAATGTAAGGAATGTATTGTAAAGAGTGGTATTGACTTATACTTAAATAATATTAAAAAGATCAAAAGAATAGAAGAAGATCTAAACCTATTAGGAGGATCTATAAAAAATACTGAAAAAGTTCCAAAAGTAAAGACTAGAAAAACGTCTACTGAAGAAATTGATAATGAGAGAAGAGAGTTCTTATTTTCTATTTTTAAATCTGTTAAAAAGCTTCCCAACACCGCAATTAAATATGTATTAGGGACTAATGATGATGATGATGAAAAGTCAAATGCAATTGTTGCAAGTCCAACAGTTAAAAAATATCCAATACTAGGGAAAGTTTTTAGTAAGATAAAAGGTGAAGAACTAATTAATTCTGAAATTATAGATTATTCAAAGCCATCACTAGTAGGGACATGTACTTTTTGCAGGGCCTGTACAATGCTTTGTCCAATGGGAGCATTAAAGTATATAGAAAAAGGGGACAAGCTAAGTTTATTTCTTCTAAGAGATGCTTGTAGCGGTTGTGGTTTATGTGTTGAGGTTTGTTACTATGGTGCATTAGAGCTAAAATCTAAAACAATTAAAGACTTTTCCTTTGTCGAACCGAGTATACTTGCTGCTGGAACTAAGCAAAGATGTAGTATATGCAAACAGATAATTACAGCTAGTAATACTGTAGAAATTTGCTCCTCATGCTTAAAATTAGGTAGGATTTATAGGAGGTAAATATGAGAAAAAGGATAGCTGTTTTTTTATCAATAATATTACTAGCAGTATTTATATTTCATATAGAAAAAAAATTTACTAGATATGTTAATAAAAATACAAACACCAAATACAAAATTGGTGTTATTTCCGCTACAGATAGTAGGCTAGGGAAGGTTAATGCAATGATAGATGGATTATATAATTACGGATATGAAAAAGAAGATTTAGAAATTATCATAAAGAATGCTGACGGTGATAAGGATAAGATAGAGCCTTTAGTACAAGAACTGGTGAAAGAAAGAGTGGATATTATTATAACTACTGGAACTTTTGAAACATCTGCCGCAAAAAAGTATGCAGATAAAGAAAGTATTCCTATAGTATTTATAGGTGTAGGATGTACTGTTGAATTGGGATTTATACAAGATAATATTTCTCCAGGATGTAATATAACAGGAGTAGATAGTCATTATGTTCAATTATCAGGAAAAAGACTAGAATTTTTAAAAAGAATAGTTCCAGACACTGAAGATGTATTGATATTATATAATCCACTTACAACTCCATTTGGTCCAAGTTCAAAATTTCTATATGAGGCAGCTGATAAGCTTCAAATAGAATTAGAATTAATACCAGTTACCAATAGAGAGGAAATTATTGAGACTATATCGAAAAATTATGATAAATTTGATGGAATAATGTTAATGTGTAGTTTATTATTTGAATCAACTATTCAAGATATAGTAGATGCATCACTAGAGTATAAGATTCCTGTTATGGGAGTCAATGATATTCAAGTTGAAAAAGGTATGCTAGCTTTTTATGGGAGTACTAACTACAACGAAGGACTTCAATCAGCTAGACTAGTAGCCAATGTCCTTGAGGGACAAGATCCAAAAATCATCCCAATAGAGTCACCAGAGAATTTAGAACTTCATATAAACGTAGATACTGCTAATGCTCTAGGTATAGAAATAGACTATTCTAAAATGACTTTTGTAGATAAGTTCGTAAAAAAAACTGAAAGGTAGAATTACATGGGAATATATAACAAAAAACAATTTTTGGTTAGCATAAAGTCTAAATTAATTCTTATGATGATAGGTGTAGCTGTTATCCCATTAGTATTTTTAGTTTTGATTAATATTAGAACATTAAAAACCGAAGTTCAAAAGTCCATACATAAAGAACATGAGCTAACGGCGTCAAAAATATCTCAGACAGTTGTTGAAATGGTAAAGACAACACAAGAATCCTTAGAGACTATAGCCATAACAAATCCAGAATTATTTGATTGGAGCAACAAGTTCAATAGAGAAGATATAATATATAGAATGTTGAAAAAGTATCATCATTTAGAAGAAATATCCATGATTTCTCCTAATGGTATGGAGCTAGTGAAAATATCAAAAAGATATGCTATTTCTCCAAAAGAACTAGAAAATATTTCAACAGACGAAAAATTCAAAACTCTGAAATGTGGAGAATTATATATTGGAAAACCAGAAATAGATTTAGATAATCAAATTGTCTTTGAACTGGGAATTCCAGTTGGTGGAGATAAAGAATATCTGACTGGAGCTATTATTGCAAAAATAAGTTTACGACAGGTAATGAAAAAGATAAATGCTACAAAAACAAAAGAGGGAAGCTATATTATTTTAATAGACGATATAGGATCTTTAATTGGCCATTCTGATTATAGTCAGGTAACGAGGAGACAAGACGTGACTAAAAGTAAGGGAGTAACAAGCTTACTTAAGATAAAAGCAGAAGAAAAGAATGTGTTGAAATATGAAAAATTCGAAACTATGATTTATGAATCATATTTAGGAGAAGATGTATTAGGTGTATACGGTTTAATTCCAATAGTAGATTGGGGTGTAGTAGTTGAACAACCATTAGATAATGCATATGCCACTATTAGACTAATGATAACTAGAATTATAATTACTTTTTTATTAACCATATTAATAATCGGAGTAGTAGGTTCTTTTCTAATATATCTTTTCATGAAGCCAATGAATGAATTAGCAAATGGAGTAAACTCTGTAAAGAGTGGGAATTTTGATTATAAAATACCGAAGCAAAACAATGATGAAATTGGAATGGTAATAGAAGCATTTAATAGTATGACAGAAGAGATAAAAAAAAGGAGAGAGAATGAAAGTTTAATAATGTTAGCAGAGAAAAGAGCAGCCATTGGTACTTTAGCGGCAGGAGTAGCTCATGAAATTAACAACCCTATGAATAATTTAGGCTTTTATGCTACGGATTTATTAGAACGATTGGAGACAGAAGATATAAATGACTTATATGATAATAATGTTATTCAAAACTATTTAGAAATAATAAAAGGGCAGATTGATAGATGTTCTGCCATTACACAAAATTTATTAAGATTTTCAAGAGAATCGAAGGTTGATATTACGCTGGTTAATGTTTTTAAGATTATTGAAGACATATTAAAATTAATGGAACATAGGTTGAAAAAGCAAAATATAGATATTGTAATTGATGTAGGCATTGCAGAGCCAATAATATTAGCGGATGAATCACAAATGCAGCAAATGTTATTAAATATAATAACTAATGCTGTAGACTCTATGGAAAATAAAGGAATTTTGACAATAGATATTAGTGAAATAGATAATGATGGTTTCTTAATACTTAAGATAATAGATACTGGATATGGTATTAAAGAGAAAGATAAAGCAAGGATATTTGATCCCTTTTATACAACAAAGCCTATTGGAAAGGGAACTGGCCTAGGACTATCCATTAGTCAGGCCATAATTGAGAGAATGAGAGGATATATTGAAATATATAGTGAAGAAAATATAGGTACAGAAGTAGAGATAAAACTTCCAATATCTAGAGGAGTGGAGGAAAATGGAAAGCTTTAGATTATTAATTGTAGACGACGAAGAAAAATTTATAGAAGTACTTAAAGATAGGTTAACAAGAAAAGGTCTTCATGTAGAAGCTGTTACATCAGGAATAGAAGCAATTAAATTGGTCGAAGAATTAGAGTTTGACGTAGCTTTATTCGATGTAATGATGGACAAAATAGATGGTTTAGAACTTCTGGAGAAAGCAAAAAAGATACAACCGGACATGGAAGTTATTATGCTTACTGGATACGGGACTATAGAGTCAGCTATAGAAGCCATGAGAAGTGGTGCATATGACTATTTATCAAAACCTGTAAATCCTATTGAATTAGAACTAGTTTTAAAGAGAGCTGCGGAAAAGAAAAGACTTAAGGGTTATAACGATAATCTCGTGGAAAATATTAAACTCATAAATGATAAAAAAGAGATTATAGGTGAGTCTCAAGTAATGTTGAACCTAAAATATATGATTGATAAGGTTGCTGATAGTCATTTACCTGTACTAATACTTGGAGAGAGTGGTACTGGTAAAGATTTAGTAGCTAATGCATTACATTATAAGAGTTGTAGAGGAGACAACCCTTTTATTCCTATAAATGCAGGTGCTATACCTGGAGAATTATTAGAAAGTGAATTATTTGGCCATGTAAAGGGAGCTTTTACGGGAGCTCATACTAATAAAAAAGGATTAGTTGAAATTGCAAATCAAGGAACTTTGTTTCTAGATGAAATTGGTGATATGGACCCAGCTTTGCAGGTAAAATTATTAAGATTTTTAGATACTGGAGAGTTTAGACCTGTAGGCAGTACTATGACTAAAAAGACTACAGTAAGAATTATAACAGCAACAAATAAAAATTTGGAAAAGGCAATCTATAATGGTAGTTTTAGAGAAGACTTATTTTATAGATTAAGTGTAGTTACAATTCCAGTACCCCCATTAAGGGAGCGTGGAGATGATGTATTGCTTCTTGCCAATTATTTTCTTAATAAAAATCCAAACAATAAAAAAGAATTAGCAGAAGAAACAAAAATGTTTTTAATAGAACATGATTTCCCAGGGAATGTAAGAGAATTAGCAAACTTCATTGATAGAGCAGTATTATTATCTAAAGGAAATAAAATTTATCCTTGGGACTTAATTCCAAGCTTAAATAATACTGAAAATCAATACAAAAAATATATTTCATTAGATGATGTAGAAAAAGAGCATATCATTGATATATTAAGATTAACTAATTGGGATAAGCCAGAGGCTGCAAAGATGCTAAAGATTGGTCTAAGAACATTATATAGAAAAATAGAAAAATATAAAATCGAGCAGTAAAAGTTAAGAATGATATATTTGTGTCAAAATGACAAAATTATAACTATATTTTTGTCATAAATGAAGTTTATATTATGAGCTTTTTTAATAAGGTTTGTAAATGGCAGTCAGAATATGTTCAAAAATTAACATTTTCACAATTTTTTAGATAATATATAGGTAAAACTTAATTATGGCATAGAAATTGCTAATATATAAATTTGTATTAAATTTATATATTAAAAATAATTATGCCGAGGTGATAATTTTGAAGCGAAGAACGTTTTTGAAGCTTTCTGCTTTTACGGCTAGTGCTGCTGCCTTAGGTTTAGGCGTATCAGGATGTAGTAAGTCTACTAGTAAGACAGATCCAGTAGATGAATTTCCAGTGTATAAAGGGAATCCTAATAATTTAGTAGAAGCAACTGTGGATAAAAAAACAGGAGAAGTAACTCCTAATGAAAATGTCATGATACGCCATAGCGTATGTATGTCATGTTACAATAACTGTGGTAATAGAGTTAAAATTGATAAAACTACTAATAAGGTTATTGGTGTTACTGGAAACCCTTTTCATCCAGTATGTGCTGAGCCAGCACTAGACAATAATAATACTGTAGAAGAATCATATAAAGCCTTCAGTTTACATAATGAACAAGGACTTACTAATAGAGCTACAGTATGTGCTGTTGGGAACTCAGGCTTTGAGATAATTGAGGATCCATTAAGAATTACAGTACCTTTAAAAAGAGCTGGCGAAAGAGGAAGCGGCAAGTGGAGACCAATTAGTTGGGAACAGTTAATGGAAGAAACAGTAGAAGGTGGTCAGATATTTAAAGAATTAGGGGATGACACTAAAATAGAAGGATTTAGACAAGTGTTTGACCATGAAACTTTAATCAATCCTGAGGCACCAGAAATGGGACCAAAGAGCAATGGATTAGTGTGGTTATATGGTGGTTCATATGGCAGAAGAGAGTTTACAATAAGATTCGTAAACGGAAGCTTTGGATCTCCAAATGTTTATGTGCACTCTGGTACCTGAGGTGGTGCATGGGTGCCTGCGTGGCAGGCCTTATATGATAAAAAAGGTCAATTTACACATAGACCTGATATAAATGATGCAGAATTTGCATTATATCAAGGGGTTTATCCCGGACATAGTGGTATGGGATATCAAGGATTAGCTCGTAAGACTGTAAAGGCTGTAAAAAGCAATGGCTTAAAACTTGCACTTGTAGATCCAGTGATGCAAGGTGGTACAGACATTCCAGGTGGAACAAAATGGATTCCAATAAAACCAGCTACAGATGCTGCATTTGTATTAGCAATAATGAATTGGATGTTTGAAAATCAAAAATATAATGGAGATTTTTTAGCTTGCCCAACATTAGAGGCGGCTGAAAAAATTGGATATAAGAGTTTTACCAATGCTGCTTATCTTGTAATAATAGATGAAAAACATCCTAATTATAGAAAATTCTTAAGGGCGGAAGATATTAAATTAGAATTTGAACCTATAGAAGGAAAAGAATCATTTATAGTAATAGATAAGGCTACTAATAAACATGAAATCTTCAATAAAGTAGATACGGCAGATATATTCTTTGAAGGAGAGGTGGAAGGAATCAAAGTAGCCACTGCTCTTGCTATGTTAAAAAAAGGAGCTAATAAATATAGTATAGAAGAATATGCAGAAATATGTGGAGTACCATCATCACAAATAATTGATGTAGCTAAAGAGTTTACTAGCCATGGATATAAGGTGGGAGTAGATACATTAGGTGGAACTGTAGCTATAAATGGATTACCTTTCGCCGTTGGATTATTAATGCTTCCAGCTATGTTAGGAGCATTTAATATGAAAGGCGGAATGACTTTAGGCGGGGCTACACATAAAGCCCATTCAGATGGACCAAGATATAATTTAAATACTGTAGAAGGTTCACTAGGGCTTAAGGGACCTAGAATAAGTAGAGAACAATTCCTATATGAAAATACAACTGAGTACAAAAAGAAAGTAGCTCAAGGAAAAAATCCATATCCTTCTAAATTACCTTGGCATCCAAATGGATTTAATTTAGATGGACATGCTATATTTTCAGCTATAAACAAATATCCTTACCAATGTAAGATCTTAGTAAATTGTGCAGCAAATCCAATTTATGGTGGTCCATCTACCTTTAATGAAAAAGTATTAACAGAGATAAAGAAAACTTCTAATATCCCATTATTTATTGCAATAGATACAGTAGTAGGTGAAACAAGTGCATTTGCAGATTATATTATACCAGATACAAATTTTAATGAGCATTGGGCAATATTAGGAGCAAGAGGAAACCACACAACAAGAATTACTGGAGTAAGATGGCCAGTTGTAGAACCTCCAACTCCAAAGGTAGGAGAATACGAGCAACATATAAGTATGGAAACATATATGATAGAAGTGGCTAAACGAATTGGTATGCCAGGATTTGGAGATAATGCTGTTACAGATTCTAATGGTAAAGTATGGCCGATTCACACTCGCGAAGATTATTGGATGAAGGCTATTGCCAATATGGCATATGATGAGGAAACTACTTTACCAATTACAGATAAAGATGCAAAATTGACAGGACTAGATAATATACCAAAGCATTGGAAGGAAGCTGTTACTGCTGAAGAACTTCCGTTAGTAAAGAATATCATGGCTAAGGGTGGTAAATTTGAGCCAGATAATAGTTATTATGATGGAGACTTTATGAAATATAAATCTACAGCTTGCATATGCTTCTATTCAGAAAATACAGCTACAACTAGAAATAGTATTACTGGGAAATATCATGAAGGTTCACCTATGTGGTTACCTGAAATGTTTGCTAATGGAGATTTAATAGATGAGATGTTCCCAGAATCAGAATATCCTTTTAGAATCTGTTCTTATAAGCCAAAGCTTAGAGGATTATCTATGATGAGTAATGCTCCAACACTTCAAAATATTGGAAGAACTAATTTTATTGAGATGAATAGTTTAGATGCTAAAGAACATGGATTAACTGATGGACAAGAAGTGGTCGTTGAAAGTGCTGCTAATCAAACAAAAGGAGTTTTAAAGGTTAGAGAAGGAGTAGCAAAAGGAACAATAGGAGTTTGTTTTGGATATGGTAAATGGGAATATGGCAGTAAGGATATCATAATAGATGGAGAAACTGTGGCAGGAGATCCAATAAGAGGAGAAGGTACTGCTACTAACCAATTAGGTTTATTAGATCCAACAGTAGATGGTATTTACGGATTATCTGAAGCGACTACTGGTAGCCCTAATAGAAATAGTATTAGAGTAAAGGTTAAACCAGTATAAAGGAGGAACCTAAATGCCAAATAATAATGTATCTGCAATGGATAGAGGCGGACTATACGAATTAATAGCTTCCTTATATTTGCAGTTACCAACAATTGAAAATGTAGAGCAAATATCGAATGCATTAATAAATGCAGAAGATATATTTCATGACATAGATTTTTCAAAGTTAATTGTCGAAGCAAAACAAAGGAAAGAAAAACTTACTAAGGAACCAGATTATATAGAAGAGCTTGAGCAAGAATACTATGATCATTTTCTAGTCCCAATTGCCAGTTCTTATATTCCCCCATATGAATCCTTTATAAAAGGTGCTATTAAGTTAGCACCTGGTGAAGGAAGAAAAAATAAAGGTGGATGGAAATATAATCGTTCAACAGTGTTACTTGATTATAACGTGAATCTTGCTTATGATTCAGTAGGATTTCAGCCTCAAAACATGAACATTATAAAAGAATTAAAGCATCAAAATAAAATGGATCATTTAGGATTCGAACTAGCTTTCATGGCATTCTTGTGCAATATGGAATCACAAGAGTTGTTTAATGAGGAGCAAGAGTCAGATAGTGAAAGCAATATTAAAAACTCTGTTAAATGGTATAATTTACAAACTCAGTTTCTAAAGGAACATCTTTTAAGCTTTATAAATACTTACTATAAAATTTCTATAGAAAAAGCAAAGCCATTTTACAGAAGTCTATCAGAATTACTGAATAATTATATTGAATGGGACTTGAAAAATAGATAATTTTTGGAGGTGACTACATTGAGTGAAAATATAAAGTGGGGAATGGTAATAGATGTAAGTAAATGTATTGCTTGTCATGCATGTACTGCTTCTTGCCGTATAGAAAATAAACTTAGTACTGATCAAAATCGTTCATGGGTTATAGAAACAGAAGTCGGAGCTTATCCTAATGTCCATGTTCTAAAGGTAGCCCAATTATGCAATCATTGTGAAAAAACACCTTGTGTAGAGGCGTGCCCTGTAGCTGCTACAGGTAAAAATGAAGAAGGAATCGTTTTTGTAGATAAAGAAAAATGTATTGGATGTTATGCCTGTGTAGAAGCATGTCCATATGGGGCTCGTATAAAGGACCAAGAAACTAAAAAGGTAGATAAATGCGATTTTTGTGCTCATCGTCTAGAGAATGGATTGTTGCCTGTATGTATTAGTACATGTACTACACAAGCTAGATATTTTGGAGATTTAAATGATCCAAATAGCTTAGTAAGTAAGTTATTAAAAGAAAATAAATATGAAGTATTACTTCCTGAAAAAGAATTAGAACCAAATGTATATTATATCGGTATAGAAGAATATAAAAACTTTGGGAAGTAATGTAAATAATAGTAATAATAATAAAAGAGATAGAATTAATTTGATTGAATGGGGAACTACAAAAGTAGTCCCTTTTCAACGTTAATATTTGAATAAATTAATATCAAAATCTTAGGATAGCAATTTAATGAATGGATTTTAAAATAAAGACAATTAATATCCTACTATGATATAATAAAAATATTATTAAATTAAAATCATATATAAGTAAGAATAAGAGCAATACCAATATAAAGTTATCCTAGAGGTGATTATTATGAAAGTAGTGAGAGTAGAAGAGGCAGTAGGAATGGTATTAGGACATGATATAACAGAAATAGTGCCAGGAGAGTTTAAAGGAGTGGCATTTAAAAAAGGACATATTATACAGGAAGCTGATATAGAAAGACTTCTTAGAATAGGAAAAGAACATATTTATATCTTTGAAATAAATGAAAATACATTACATGAAGATGATGCTGCCGTATCCATAGGAAATCTAATCTGTGGTGAAGGTATTTATTTTACCGACCCGAAAGAGGGAAAAGTTAATATTATGCCTAAGTATAGAGGATTATTAAAGATAAATAGAGAGATATTGGATGAAATTAATGATTTAGGAGATATGATATTAGCTACTATACATGGAGATAGATCTATTGATGAAGGACATTTAATAGGAGGATTTAGGGTAATCCCTTTGATTATTGAAAAAGAAAAAATAAATATTGCAGAAAAAATACTTAGAGAAAAAGGACCAATATTTGAGGTTAAACCATTTAAGAAACTAAAGACTGCTTTAATTATTACTGGTTCTGAGGTATATAAAGGTAGGATTGAGGATAAATTTGGTCCAGTTATAGAAAGAAAAGTTAAAGCATTTGATTCAGAGATTTTTTATAAAGTCATAGTTCCTGATGAGTTAGAAGTAATTAAAGATGAGATCCTTAAATCAAAGAATATGGGAGCAGAACTTATAATAGTTACAGGTGGAATGTCAGTAGACCCTGATGATAAAACACCTGGAGCAATTAAAGCAACTGGAGCTAATATAGTATCCTATGGAACTCCAGTTTTACCTGGTGCAATGTTACTTCTTGCTTATTTAGAGGATATTCCAGTAATGGGACTTCCAGGATGTGTAATGTTTGCACATACTACAGCATTTGACTTGTTGCTACCTAGAATTTGTGCAGGTGAAAAAATTATTCGCAAGGATATTACAAGGATGGGCTATGGAGGACAATGTCTAAGCTGTAATGTTTGTACTTTTCCAGATTGTAACTTTGGAAAACATTAAGGAGGAAAAACATGTTAGTAAATATATCTATAGAAGAAGCAAAGGAAATACTTCTAAATCAGGATATTAAAATAAATACGATAGATATACCTATAATAGAAAGTTTAGGATATGTTTTAGGAGAGGACATCATCTCAGATATTAATATGCCTCCTTTTGATAGATCACCTCTAGATGGATATGCTTTAAAATCAGATAATATAAAAGATGCTAGTAAAGAAAATCCTATAGTATTAGAAGTAATAGATTATGTTCCAGCAGGATATGTAAGCTCTAGGAAGATAGAGAATGGGCAGGCTATAAGAATTATGACAGGGGCCAAAATACCTGAAGGAGCAGATATTATAATTAAATATGAGGATACTGAATTTACTGATAAGGATGTTAAAATATTTAATTATCTTAAGCCAAATTCAAACATTGTAAAAATGGGAGAAGACATAGAAGAAGGAGATATTGTTCTCAAAAAAGGTCATCTTATTGGGCCAGCCGATATTGGCATATTCGCCACATTGGGAATAGGTATAGTAAAAGTATATTCTAAACCTAAAGTAGCTATTTTAGCTACAGGGGATGAATTAATCGATATTGATGAGATCCCTAGAGAAGGAAAGATAAGAAATAGTAATTCTTATACGATAGCTGCTCAGATAAAAAGAATAGGTGGACAACCTATAATACTAGGAATATGTGGAGATGAAATAGAAGATATAAAAAGCAAGTTAAAAGATAGCTTAGAATGGGCAGATATGGTTATAACCACAGGAGGAGTTTCAGTAGGAGATGCAGATTTAGTTAAAGAGGCTTTTCAAGAAATAGGAGGAGATATCCTATTCTGGAAGGTGAATATGAAACCTGGGACGCCGATTGCAGTAGCAAAGTATGAAAATAAATTAATATTTGGTTTGTCGGGTAATCCGGCAGCAGCCAGTATAACTTTTGAGAAATTTGTGAGACCAACTATACTTAGATTAATGGGAAAGAGTAAACTTAATCTAGTAAAGGTAGAGTCAAGATTAGAAAATGAGTTTACGAAAGTAAGCAATCAGAATAGATATGTTAGAGCAATAACTTATTATAAAGATGGGCAATTCTTTACCAAATTGCCTAATAAGCATAGCTCTGGGATTTTAACATCTTTATCAGGTACCAACTCATTATTATATATTAGAGCTGGTGATGGCCCATTTAAAAATGGAGATAAGATAGAGGTTGAAATATTAGAATATCCGGAGGTAGAATAATGATACCTGTGTTTTCAATTATTGGAAGTAAATCTAATACAGGAAAAACCATGATTCTTTGTAAGATAATAAAAGAATTAAAAAATAGGGGATATAGAGTAGCGACTATAAAACATCATATGGGTGATTTTGAGATAGACCATCCAGAAAAAGATACTTGGAAGCATTCACAAGCAGGGTCTGATATAGTTGTTATATCCTCCCCGGTTAAAATAGCAAAGATTGAGAAGGTACGGGAAGAATACAAATTAGATGACATTATTAGTAAAATTGAAAATGTTGATATTATCATAACTGAAGGATATAAGAAAGAGAATAAGCCAAAATTAGAAGTAATAAGAAAAGAAATTTCACTAAGTCTTATTTCTAAAGAAAGTGAGTTATTTGGTATAGTTACAGATTTTCCATTGGAAAATCAAATACCACAGTTTAACTTTGAACAAGTAAAAGAAATAGTTAATCTTATTGAAGAGAAATTCTTGAAAGAATAATTTAGAATAAAGGAGGCAATGTATATGTTTGGAAAAATAGGTGCAACAGAATTAATATTAATCCTTGGAATAGCGTTGGTAGTTTTCGGACCAGGCAAACTTCCGGAAATAGGAAAAGCTTTTGGCAAAGCAATAGGAGAATTTAAAAACCATGCCAATCAAATATCTGAAGACGTAAAAATAGACTTAGAAGATAAAAAGGACAAGGAATAAAAAGTATATTTAAAGCATAGCATAGAGCTTTAAATACTCAGCTTTAGGAGGGTACTCTATGGAAGATAAACAACTTACTCTAGTAGAGCATTTGAGTGAGTTAAGAAAAAGAATTATTATAATTTTCATAGCAATAATATTAGGAGCTGTCGCAAGTTATAAATACATTGATATCATCATTGAATATATGGTAAAACCAGCACAAAAGCTGGAATTCATTTATCTAAGTCCTCCTGAACTCTTTATGGCTTATATTAAGATAGCCATAGTAGTTGGAATAATAATTTCCTCACCAATCAGTTTGATGCAAATATGGCTATTTGTAAAACCAGGACTTAAAAAAAACGAACGCAAATACTTATTATTAGCTCTATATTTGGGAATAGTATTTTTCTTAGTAGGATCTGTATTTGCTTATTTTACAATAATTCCAATAACTATAGAGTTTTTTACTCAGGTTTCAGTAGAACAGATAGCTCCACTATTTTCCTTTGATAGTTATCTGAGTTTTATTTCCTCTCTATTGTTTTCATTTGGTCTTGTATTCGAACTTCCATTACTGATTATATTATTGACACAGTTAAATCTTATTACAGCAAATACATTAAAGAAATATAGAAAGATAGTAATTTTAATAATATTTATTATAGCTGCTATACTGACACCACCAGATGTAGTATCACAAGTATTGTTAGCATTACCTATGGTCTTTTTATACGAATTAAGTATATGGATTTCAGCTTGGATTGGGAGGAGAAAGAAACAAAGAAATAATAGTTAAAAGTATTTTTCTATAGAAATTATTAAATAAACTATTAATTATATAAAGGA
>NZ_CABSQO010000042.1:0-28913 GCF_902479755.1 uncultured Tissierella sp.
ATTATTTTTTAAAAAATTTATCTTTTTTATCTTGACAATTCATAGTTGGTCTCCTATGTAAATTTATTTTATTATATTGAAATAGCCTGTCTTGATTTGGCTATTAAAATATTCCAGTATCAAAATTAATCAACTATATGATTCTATTAGTTTATTGATGAAAAAAAGTAACTCTTCTTTTAATATTTCATTTTTTCTTTTTACCATTGCACAAGTTATATCTAATCGTTTCCCTTCATAGGGAATCCTTGCCAAGTCGCTGTGAATTTTTTTCTTACATTTCCAATCTATTTCAATAGCAAAGGATGGTAAATTATGCAATGCATCATTGTATGTTTTATTGCCATTGGCTAAAATAGTCTTATTAGTATCGGGGATACCTAAATACTCCATTTCATAATTTAGGCTAAACATTCCTTTAAATAGATAAGTCTTTTTCACATGAAAAAGTCCTTGCAAATCATCTTTATTTAAGATTGTCATTTTGCTTTTCTCATGATTTTTGCTCATGTGAACTTTCATTTGTCCTACAAAGAGATCTTGTAGTTCTAATTCCTCTGCCGCTAAATACTGTAATAATTTTTTTCTTTGAAATTCACTATAAATTATAATACCTATATCGCAATCCCTTTGTATTACTTTTTCTATAGATTCCTCAACTCCAGATTCACAAAGTTCAAATTCGTAGTTTTCATTATTATATCTTCTACAAACTTCGAAAAATTGAAAGTTGATAACCTCTGATCCAAAAGAAGCAATCTTTATCTTATTTTCATTTGATTTCGTTAAAAGTTTATCTTCAATGATTTCAAATTGTTTTACTATTGATTTGGCATAGTGATATACTTCTACACCATAAGAAGTTAAAGTTACCCCTCTATTATTCCTATAGAAAATGTTTTTACCTATTTCATTCTCTAAGTTTGTTATTTGATTGCTTAAGTTAGGCTGAGATATAAATAAGTTGCTTGCGGCTTTTGATATACTACCTGTCTCAACTATTTCCACTATGTACCTTAATTGATTGAAATCCATATTTTCCCCTTACCTTACAATAATCTTTGATATATTTTAGACTATAATTAATATACAATAAGATTGTTTCTTTTTCAACAATCCAGTTATATGTATTTTTTGCTACTAATCATCTCAAGTTTATATAG
This sequence comes from uncultured Tissierella sp., assembly GCF_902479755.1. Classification (NCBI taxonomy): domain Bacteria; kingdom Bacillati; phylum Bacillota; class Tissierellia; order Tissierellales; family Tissierellaceae; genus Tissierella; species uncultured Tissierella sp. The sequence goes on from NZ_CABSQO010000042.1 coordinate 1,164, forward strand.
AAAAGTAAAAGTAGCTATTGAATTTATGTATTCATTAGCTACTTTAGATTTAGCTTTAAGTGTGATATATAGGTTATGATTATGATTTTATTGGGATAAATTTGATTTGTAGAAAGTAGATTAATATGTTAATTGCTTAAATCATAAGTTTTCTTCTGGTTTTAGTTTAATTTAGTATATAGATTAATATGTTCAACCATATAAGCTTTCCCCCTTAGATAAAGGGGATTTTAGAAAGATTAAATATAGCCACTGAGGACATATATTCATGATGTAGCAGTGCTGAAAATACGACTTCTACTTTGCTACGATTATATTTCCCTAAGGTTAAAATGTGGTTAAATACGACTGTATATAAGAAAATTTGAGGGTCTTTTATCATAGAGTATAGATTGTCAATTTAAATAGCTATTCTACGTATTTAGTGATAATAAAAATGGAGAATATTTATCAATGATGCTAGCATAACTTTCTAGACATAAAAATCTAAGCACTATAAAATATACCTAATGGAGGAAGTGTCTAAATATCAATATGTCGGAGGTATTTACATTCTAATCTAGTTCTATTAAATGGAAAATCTTAAGGAGTCAATTATTGGGGGCTTAGTATTTACATTCTAATCTAGTTCTATTAAATCCTTACTATCCAGGATGCTATACTCCATTTAGCCCCATTTACATTCTAATCTAGTTCTATTAAATGGTTAATATTTACTATGAGTTAAGTATATTATTAACATTTACATTCTAATCTAGTTCTATTAAATTACTAGGAGAGTTGTAAAACCTCAAGTATTAGATGAATTTACATTCTAATCTAGTTCTATTAAATATAGTGTTCAACCCTTTTATTACAGGTGTAAGTATATTTACATTCTAATCTAGTTCTATTAAATAAAGCTGTTCCACTTGTTGTGGTTCTGTGAGCTGTAGATTTACATTCTAATCTAGTTCTATTAAATGCCAATCAGGAGAGGAATTTACTATAGGTAGTACGGATTTACATTCTAATCTAGTTCTATTAAATTATCCAACACTCAATCTAGTTGAAGCTATAGAAGATATTTACATTCTAATCTAGTTCTATTAAATCATTTCTTCATAAGGTGCTGTTTCATCATCTACCTGATTTACATTCTAATCTAGTTCTATTAAATTAGTAAGGCAGTATTTAATCGAACTGGAAAAGAAAATTTACATTCTAATCTAGTTCTATTAAATATGTATATTTCCAATTACTTCTGTTTTAAATGACAAAATTTACATTCTAATCTAGTTCTATTAAATTGTCATATCTGTTTCTGTATCAAAGATTTTGAGTTTATTTACATTCTAATCTAGTTCTATTAAATCTTTAGCTTCATCTTGTTTTGGAAGATTCATCCTCTATTTACATTCTAATCTAGTTCTATTAAATAGATGCGACTATGGATTAGAAGGTTACGGAATGTACATTTACATTCTAATCTAGTTCTATTAAATTTATTCCGGTAGCTAGGGAAACAGTGGGACAATATACATTTACATTCTAATCTAGTTCTATTAAATAAATCTTCTAGCAAATCCTTCTTAGAAATTGATGTAGATTTACATTCTAATCTAGTTCTATTAAATTCAAACATACGTTCTTATTATATTGTACTACTCATATTTACATTCTAATCTAGTTCTATTAAATGAAAGCAACAGAATTAATCAATGATTTTATCGATGTGATTTACATTCTAATCTAGTTCTATTAAATTACGGAAAAGTAACGAGTAGAAAGTTGCAATCTAAGATTTACATTCTAATCTAGTTCTATTAAATCCTGTGATTTCCTCGAATTTAACTGGATCAAAATTATTTACATTCTAATCTAGTTCTATTAAATGTAGAATTTGCTGAATACAATAAAAATACTAATATAATTTACATTCTAATCTAGTTCTATTAAATGTAAGAATTACACAATTAACAAAGAAATTATAAAAACATTTACATTCTAATCTAGTTCTATTAAATTTATTTACAGGAGATCATCCAGAGGACCTAAGAGCGATTTACATTCTAATCTAGTTCTATTAAATATATTCAGAGCATAAATAAGACCAATTTGACGTCTCCATTTACATTCTAATCTAGTTCTATTAAATTAGCATGAAGAGTGCCATCGTTTACTAAGTGCCATAATTTACATTCTAATCTAGTTCTATTAAATCGGAATTGAAGATATACCAAAACTTATAGATAACATATTTACATTCTAATCTAGTTCTATTAAATTGTAGCAATGGCAGAAGGTGAAGCTATATTAGGTATATTTACATTCTAATCTAGTTCTATTAAATTAAGATAATCCTTTGGATTGACTACTAAAATTACATATTTACATTCTAATCTAGTTCTATTAAATTATCAGCGAAATATTGTAGATAAAAATTCAGAAGAAATTTACATTCTAATCTAGTTCTATTAAATTTCCAAAAGAGGGGCATTCCTACAGCCTGCTATGCAATTTACATTCTAATCTAGTTCTATTAAATTAACAACAAAGGAAGGGCATCATCATATTTTAAATAATTTACATTCTAATCTAGTTCTATTAAATACAAGTTATTAGGGTGCTTAGCAACCCTACTTACACATTTACATTCTAATCTAGTTCTATTAAATTGCCTATATTGTAAATTAGTATTCCTAAACTCCCATATTTACATTCTAATCTAGTTCTATTAAATTGAAGTATTTGTATTAAAAAGAGCTTTCGGAATAAAATTTACATTCTAATCTAGTTCTATTAAATGCGTGCCTTTCAAGTCATTGATTCTACTGGTACTGATATGTAATTACCGTCGACCACTAATTTAAATTGCTATATTAATGTATTTATTTACTTAAATCTTGAAATAATTACTTTCATTCATCCTAATATAGCTCTTTGTCAATGTCTCGCAGTATTTACACTATTATAGGTCGACAAGATATAGCTTAAAAAAAGTTAGATGTTTTATCATCAGCTATACCTAGATAATCTTTCTCTAACCATCGTTCTTCTCTGCTTTTAAATACTAATATAGAATCTTTATCTTTTCTGACATGCTTGCTTAATTCAGTTTTTAACTTCATATAATTTAATTCAGTTAGATTTCCTTCAAATACTGATTTTTGAATATGAGTTAAATACTTCTTACAGATTTTAAAAGTGTTTCTAGATACTCTAGGACCATTATCGTCTGCCAAAATATCATAAACAAGTATTACATACATATTATATCACCACCATATTTTAAATCCAAAATATTCTTTTTCTCCAATTATGTGTTTAATTAACTTATAACACTCTAATCTAATAAGATATCTGTACGAAACATCTCTTCCTAATTCCTTATGAGATATCGTACTTTCTAGTCTCTTATCATACTCCATCAAGATTTTTCTTTTGCCAGCTTCTTTAAGATATAGAAAGTTTGATTCTTTTTCAAAGTCTTCTTCTGTTATTTGATTCTTATTGAGCATAGAAAATATCATTCTATCTCCAATCAAAGGCTTAAATATTTCTGCAATATCTAAAGACAACGAAAATCTTTTTGTTCCTGGTTCATGTAAAAAGCTTATTGTTGGATTTAATTGCGTTTTATATATTTCACTTAAAGTTGTAGTATAGATAAGACTATTTACAAATGATATAAGTGAATTAATCATATTATCTGGTGGTCTTTTTACTCTTTTTTCAAATTTAATATCTTGCTTTACAATATCATTCCAAGTTGAATAATATGTTTTTCTAATATTACCTTCTATACCCATAATTTCATTAATGGATTTTCCATAATCTAATTTTTTAATCAGACTATCAATGTTTCTTATTGATTCTTCTAAATCAATACCCCTTCCATTATAGTATCTTAAATTCCTATAAATATTAAAAGATGCAGCTTTTAATATTTCTTTGGCAATATTTAATCTTCTTTCCTCATTGTCATATGTCTTCGCCTGTTGTACTAACAAATATCCACTTATATTTGTCTCCCTAGGATAATAACTGCCACTATAGAATCCATAGTAGTTAAATACATGTAGTATAATACCTTTCTGTGATATGAAATTTAGTAATTTTGTATTTAAACTTACTTCACCAAATAAATATACTTCATCAGTAACTTCAGCTTTCAGATTCTTTTCTTCCCCATCTAAATTTGTTATTACTACATTATTATCCTTCCGTTTTAAATCTCCATCTTTTAAGATATAGAATGTTTCTCCCAATACTCCACCTCCTATATATAACAAAGTTCATAATAAGAACATTTCTTACAAAAAGCCTTATTAATAACTGTTGGGGGCAAGTCCATATTGATTATATGTTGAATTTGTTCTAATACCTCCATCAACTCTTCTTCCTCTGAGATAGTTAGAAATATTTCTTCTCTCTTTCTTAAAAGGGGATAATCTAAAATCCCCTTTTCTATGTTAACCCCCTTGCTTCTTAGGACCCAAATATAATATTTAAGTTGCCACTTACCAGCTTCATCTAATTTCCTAGACTTTTTAACTTCATGTATAACCTTCCAGTTTCTCAAAAAATCAATATTTATGGTTTCATCTATTAATATACTCTTCTTTTCTCTGTCATAAGAGTTTTCATCTATTAACTTCCCCATACCTACTAACTCACTATTAAACTCCATATTCAAATCATTATTGAAATACCATAGCTTTCTTTTACATATGAAATAATAATACACCATTACCCCTGTTATTTTCTTCATTATATCACCCCTGTATTTAAGGCATTCTATCCTCAATACTTCTTGATTCATTTTTATTATCATCTTCAGATTTATACATTATGCCAGTTTTATCATTGTAATCACATTCAAATATTTCTATAGACTCATAATCATTAATCCTTTTTGGTTCTAAAAGATGCTTTTTTGCTCGATATAATGGTATAGATAAAGTAAAATCATCTAGATTAACTCTTGCTTCTAATTTTTCTTCTTTTAATTTTTTTCTTTCCTCATCATCCATATCTTTATCATATTGTCTTTGTAATATATCAATATATTCCTTGATTTTATCCTTATTAATATTATATATCTGTCTAGGTATAATCGTTTTAGACTCTATATTCCTAAATATCTTTTTTATCTCAGCACTTGATTTTTCATAAGATTCTATCGACTTAACATATTCTATAGCATATATTAATTTGTTATAATATTCTTTACCTTTAAGTTTTTCCATAGTATATATACTGTCTATTAAATTTATCTTATCATCTTCTGCAATAGGCCCTTTTATATTTTCTAAAGCTTTCTTGGAAAGTTCAAAAATATGTTCATCTATAAAATCTCCTACTCCGGCACATTTAGAACCTCCTCCGTCAAATACGTAGCAATTATATCCATCTTCATCCCAATCTCTATCCCTATAACATCTTCCAAATCTTTGAAATAATCCATTTAGGTCTGAAAGCTCTGTAACTAATATATCAAAATCTATATCAAGAGAGGCTTCTACTACTTGAGTTGTAATCCATATCCCCTTAAATTTACTGTCTTTACTCCCAAACTTTAGTATTTCTTCTTCCTTTGTCTTTCTATCACTCTTTATAAATCCACTATGAAATAAATTTATATTTTCTGCTATACTTTTATCTTCCCGTAGTTCTTTGTAAATTCTCTGTGCTTCTTTTACAGTATTACATATGACTAAGATTTTATTATCTTTATACTTGTCTTTTACAAATTCTGAATTCAGTTTCTCATGTATGACTTTAACACTATGTCTAATTCTATTATTGGTAAAAGTTTTCTGCTCAAATTCTACATTTTCTTCTTTTAACAAATCTACAAATATTTGAGGTAAGGTTGCTGTTAATATAGCAAATTTTCCTCCTATCTTATCTATATAAGATAACCCCACTACTAAGTATGCAAGTAAATCTGGAGAATACATCTGCACCTCATCTACTACTACTTTAGAATAAGCTAAAGTAGCAAGCTTTGGCTCAAATCCTCTGTATCTATAAACAAAATCAAATATTTGATCTATTGTACATACTGTTATTGGTAAAGATAGTTGTTTTGTCTTATTATAATATTCTTCAAAATCTATCTCATCTTTTTTATTTAAATACTCTCTTTTAATATCAGAATGCAAAAGTCCTACTTTGTTTTCATAATCATTAATAACTATCTTTTCCGTTATTCTTTTATACATTGCATTTATAGCTGTTTTTAATGGAAGGGTGAAAAAACCTTTATTATCTCCTATCCATAATAATCCCGCCTCTGTTTTTCCCATACCAGTTTGAGCTGTTACTATAAGATTTTTATCTCTATTTTCCATCATATACTTTTGTAATTCATTCCAATCAGCATGCGGTTCCTTAACTCTGAAACATTTTAGAAGATTTTGTTCTAGATTATTTAATAGAAAATCATTCTTATTTTCAACTTCAATCCCTCCACTAGCTGCATAATCTAGTCTATTAAGTAACCCTTTTATCATTATATATCTTAAGAAGAGGTTTTCTTTCTCACTACCATTTTCCTCATTTTCTTCATAAATTCTATTCATGGAAAAATATTTAGCACTCAGCCTCTTTACAACTATATTATCTAATCTTTTATAATTAAACTTACTAGCCTCTTCCTGCATTGACTTTATTTCTTTCTTTAGCATTTCCTTATCAAAATTAAAATCTCTATCATGATGATATGCTATTGCTTGTGCAAGTAACCTTATTCTTTCTTTTGAGTAACCTTGTGACTCTAGGGATTTAGCATCTATAAATGCTAAACTTAATATCCCATGAGGAATTTCATCTATATGTCTTTTAATACGTTCTATCTTGTCCTGAAACTTCCTATTCATTTTACCTAAATCATGATATAAACATGATAAGTATAATATATCCCAATCTACATTGAGATTAGGATATATTCTCTTTAACACCTCGTAATTCTCTATTAATTTTTCTGTGTGGTCTATAATGGTTTCTGGCGGATTCGATTTGGCTAAATAATTATTCATATTTTAACACACCCCTAAATTATGCTTTTAGTACAATATTATTATCTATGTCTTTTAACACAATTTCATCTTGAACAGCTGTTATATGAGAAGAATATAGTACCTCTACCTTATTCCATACTCTAAATATTTTGGGTGAATTAGCTGTTCCATGATTCTCTGATTGCTTATAGTCTTTCGTAATTCTATACCTTGTTCCCCTATTCTTTATTCCATTGCCACCACCATCTACTATAATTGATTCATCTTTTATCATATCTAGTGGAATATAAGCAACATATTCTTCTCTTAATTCAATGTCTTCCTTTAATTCCTCTTCAAAAATATCAACTACTTTAACTTCTTCAATAGTTACGATATCTTCTCTCCTACCTAAAGAAGGATATTCTGTAGGATAAAGAAATGCTTTCTCTATTTCCCTTACCAAACTTTGATCCTCTGGAATAATATGAATTAATAACTCTACATCAACCAATAATTCTACTGTAGAAATACCTCTACTTACACCAAACTCTCCGACCTGTAATTGATGTCTTGCTGAATCAAACTTCATGCCATTTTTAAATTCATATCTAGTGTATAAATCATTTACCTTAGAATGATATTTCCCCTGAATACTGATGTCCATTTCCTTATATTCCTTATAATCACAGAGACTATGAACCATACCTATTACTGTTGAATATGGTGGTAGTGGATAGGTCTCCTTAAGTTGAAAACTAGTTGGTTTCTTATAATTAACCATATTTTGATATAATTTTAATCTAACCGCCTTTTTATCTTCCTTCATAATAATCTTTCACCTTGCTTTTTAACCCATTGAAAAATTCAGGCATAGTAAATGCATTTAATTTTTCTTTTATTTCATTATCATTATTAAACTTACCTTCAATCAATCCACAGCTTGTATCCTCTTTTATAGAATCAAACATAACTCCTTCAATTTGTTTAACTACTAATCTATTATCTTTTACATCTAGTACATTTTCAAATATAGGGTTCTTTATATCATAAACTCCACCTATAGCAAATAGAGGCTTTAAGTCTTCTCTTCTCCCTCTAATATCTCTATATAAGAAAGCAATAGTATCTAATAATCTATGAACTCTTCTTATCTTTTCTTTACCATCAAGTTCTATAGAATATACCTTATCTATTCCTATCTGATCTAAATCAATAACTACTGTATATCTATAATAGGATCTATGGATTTCAGACTGAGCTATATTCATATTTTCGTTTATTCTATCCGCCATTGCTTTATTTGTTAAGAAATCTAAATCTCCTTTAAATGTTTCTAAAGATATAGCATTGGATAGTCTGACTTTTGCAGTTCTCTTTTTTCCGCCTGTACCCTTTTCTGTCTTTAAATATCCAAAGAAATCTATCTCTGGATAATCTCTTATGGTTGCTTCTTCTGCGAATTGAACAACCTTTTTTTCTCCACTACCTTCAGTCTTTACTGGTGCAACATCCTCACCTAACTGTTCAGATATATTATATCTAATTGCCTGTCTTGAAATATAGGTATATTGTTCCCCTTTATCTCTAGTTAGTTTTTTTAAAGAGGCTACATTTCCTACTCCCTCGCCATAGTTTGCACTTTCTGCTTCAAATATCATTGATATTGCTAATCCCTTTGGTTTTAAATTATTCATTATCTTTTCCCCCATTCTCATCATCATCATTATTATTCTCTCTCTTCCCTTCTATAAGCCCTGCCACAAAAGCATACCCAATAGTTTTTAATCTTTCTTCATCTTTTAAAGCATCTAAAAACACTTCTGGAACTGATGACTTAACATACAAATAACAGTTCAACAATGTGTCCATAAAACTGTCTTTATTATTTGTCTTTAGTGAATTTAAAAGTCTATATGATATGCCTCCAAGTTTATCTACAGCACCTTTACTACGATATTTTTCTCTCAATTTTTCTCCTGCATCATTTCCTTCTTTGACTATATCCCTATATATTCCTTTCATACACCCTACCCCCTTTAAAAATCTTGTATTAATTCCTAAAATTCTAATTACATGAAATGAATTATAATGTGAATCCTTGGGCTGTGATAATTTATAATGAAGCATCTTTTGAACTAACGTAAACATATTCTGACTATTTAATAACCTATCTATAACCAACTCATATATATTAAAATAGGTATTAATCTCCTTGAAGCCACAATTGATTAATTTATTTAAATCCTCTTCTGAATCTTTAATAACCTTCAAAGAATTTTTAGAAAGAATATTAAATCTATATTTTTCATCCTCATATCTAACTAATTGAATATCTGCTAATTCATATTTTACTTTATCGTTATACTCCTTATTTATAGATTCCACTAATGCCCTATATGTTAATTTCTTGTTCTCATCATTTTGCTTATAAATTTCCATATATATCTTATTGTTTATATCTATGGCATTCTTCATACTTGAATTGTCATTTATATATATTCCCTTATCATAAAGATAAGTAATTCCTGCTGGCACACATGAGTATATTAGTTTACATATAGGACAAACAGCAATATCATTTTGAAAATCCCATACATGAGATGACTTTCTGCTTACATCAAATCCTGTAGAATTTAAAAAGCTAAGGTCATTTGAAAAATCCTTCATGCTTCTGGCACAAGAAAAACAACTATATTTAAATTTAGATTTATCTGTATTTAAATACTCTATTGTAGGGTCAATGAAATACTCCTTATAATCTATATACATGTCCTTCTCTTTTGTCTGAGGATTTAAGAAGCAAACCCCATTCCATCCATTTTTAATTATAGTGTACATAGCATTTTTTGCACCAATATATTTTTGTGATTGTTCTAATTTCATATATCTAATTATTTGTTTTAATAGATTAAACATATCTTTTATTTCTGATAAGATATCCTTTATGTCTTGTTTTTTCTTTATATTTATGGTTTTTAAATTCTTCTCTAATTCTAAGACATTAATGGACGACTCTATTAATTCATAAGCAGATTTATAGCTGTTGCTTTTTATTTGTTTTTTTGCTACATCAGTTATATATCTGTTTGTAAACTCCAGACTCTTTTCATCAAATTCTTCAAAATTATTTTCTTCATGGTGCAATATAAATTTTTCAAAAGAGATTATTTTATTTAATGAAAATATATCCCTATATCTGTCCATAAAATAATTAAAGTATTTTTCTTCAAATTCTACTAGATTATCAAATTCAAACTCTATATAATTTTGCTTTATTACAACATCATCGTCTGCATGTTTTAATATATTGTAGAATCCTACTAAGCCACTATTGTATAGCCAATCTTCCATACATAAACGTATCTTTTCTTCCATTCTACCACCCCCTATACTAAATCTAACATCCCAAATCCCCCACTTTTTCTAGCCCCTATACCAGATTTGTAAAGATAATCTAGAATATATGGCTTAGCTTGTACCTTTATCCTACATATATTTGATAGGATTTCTATTCCATAATGTTTTACTTTAACTTCTTTATTATTTAGCACCTGAAAATCTACTTCTTCAATATCTAATCTTCTTTCTTCACCAAAGCTATCTAATAATTGATATTTAAGATTTTCTATGAATATTTCTTTTCCTTTCTCTTCATTCAAAGAATAATACCATGTTTTCTCATTATGACCTTTATGTTCCCTAACAACTACTGGAGACATGGAATAATAAACAGCATAATCATTCGTTATAACTTTTTCTTTATTCATACTTATATTACGTACTATTATAGAGTTGCCTTTGATATCATAAGACTTTCCTCTATTTGCTAATATTGCATTATAAAAGAAAATTCCGTCCTTCATATCAGCAGTAGAAAAATTCAAGATTATCTTTTTTTCAGGAATAATTATCTCTTCTCTAGTAAATTTGCAATTTGGCATATATACAGAAAATGTGAAGTTCTTTCTTTTATTTTCGTCCTCTTCATATAATGATTCATAATAATTTTTATCATAGGATTCATAAATATGTTTTAAAAAAGAAAGGATTATTCTGTTTTTGTCTTTCGGTATATTTTCATTGGATAAAATCAGCTCGACATTGTATCTCATATTTTCACCTCCCAATATACTTTAAGCTGCAATCTAAGCTACAGCTTTATAGAATTGTTAAATTTAAGTGATAATATTTAATACTAAAGAGATATATCTATATACAGATAAGCCTTTACTTTAGGCAGTAGTGTAAATAATAATGCTAAGAAATACACGATTAAGCTATACATGATTACACCTCCATTTTAAAAATTTGGTATACTTATTATCTCCTAGGATTTAAATATTATTGACCCATTATAATTGTGATTTAGATGGCACTATAACAATTAATATACTCCTATATATTTATTTTTTTGGTAATACTATATAGAAAGTCTTAATAGAACCAATACATTGTGGAATGTAAATTTATAATTGTGTCTTAACAATTTACTTTAATAGAACTACATTAGAAAACCTCTCCTTACCAATGAATGATATTACTTTAATGATATCATTCATTGGTGCAAATATTAGTATCCAATTCATATATTTTTTGCAATTTTCTCATTTCTTCTATTACATCTTTCCTTAGTCTTTCTGGCTCTAATACCTCAGCTTTGCTACCCATACCTAAGACCCACATCTTAACCTCTTGATATCCCTTTAAATTTGCCTCAAATATTATATTTTCTTCATCTACTTCAGTTATCTTTTGATCTAAAGAATATTGTTTTTCTTTAACTAGCTGGCTCATAGGATATGATATTTTAAGTTTTAGGTAAAAAATATCATCATCGATTATTCCAAATGATTTTCTCATTATATTTTTAATATCATATTCTATATTAATTGCAAATTTTTGTTCTAAAACCTCAACTTCAATTATTCTAGATAATTTAAAATGTCGTACTTCTTTCCTCATTTCACAATATCCAAAAAAATATGTAGCCCCATCATGATCGAAGGTTCCATAGGGATGAACTATACGAACTCTTTTTTCACTTTTTTTTATACCTTTACCTATTGAACTATATAACATTCTAATCTTCTTTTTATTAATTATCCCTTTACTGATTATGTTCCACATCTCTGATTCTCTTTCTTTCATATAGATTGGTTTTAAATTATCCTTATTGAAATAGTCTATATGGTCAAAATCTCGTTTTATATTCAAAATCTTATTTGCTAATGTTTCAAAATCAAGTGAGAAAACATGATTTCCACTTTTAATAATTTCATTAGCCATTTTTAATGCTTCAAGTTCTTCTTTTCTTATTCCTAAAGATTTTAAATCTATTCTATTTTCTAAATAATATCCCCCATATCTCCCGCTCTTTGCCCCTATGTAAATACCTGCGTCTTCTAAATCCTTTTTGTATCCTTTAATCGTTCTAGGACTTACTTCAAGTATTTCAGCTAATTCCTCAATCTTGATTAAGCTTCTTCCTTGCAAAAGCATATACATAGTTAATGCATTTGATAGCCTTGACATAGTAACCCCCCCTTAAAATTCAAAGTATTATTAATATTCATTCTACATCTACCTCTAAAATCCTTCTTTATTTTACAAATAATTCTAATAAATAAAAAAACTAGAGAGTCCATAACAAACTCCCTAGTCCAAACCTTCTATCCTATATTAAATATGCTCAAATCTTCCTGTGAAGAATCTCAATACTGGTGGCTCATAAGTGAACTTCAATCCTCTTATTTCATCTCTTCTCTTATATGTTGCAATTATTGCTTCTGCAACATAATCTAAATGTGCATAGCTGTAAACTCTTCTTGGTATTGTTAATCTTACTAGCTCTAATTTAGGGAAGTATTCCTTTCCTTCCTTATTTCTGCCAGCAGAAATATTTCCTCTTTCCATTGTTCTGACACCTGACTCAATAAAGATTTCAGCCGCTAAAACTTGAGCAGGATATTCTGATTGTGGAATATGTGGTAAGAATGCTCTAGCATCTAGAAATACTGCGTGACCGCCTATTGGTCTAACTATTGGCACGCCAGCTTCGATTAGCTTATTACCTAAATATTCAACCTGACTAACTCTATGCTTGATATAGTTAAAGTCTAAGGCTTCCTTTAGTCCGATTGCAAAAGCCTCCATATCTCTTCCTGACATTCCCCCATAACTTGGCATTCCTTCATATACTACTACTAATGATGTTGCTTTGAAATATAGGTCTTCTTCATTCATGGCTAAGAATCCACCCATATTTACAATACCGTCTTTTTTACCTGACATAGTAGCTCCATCAGCATAGGAGAACATTTCTTTAACGATTTCTGCAATAGATTTGTCTGCATATCCTTCCTCTCTTACTTTAATGAAATATGCATTTTCTACATATCTAGTACAGTCAAACATTACTCTAATTCCATGTTTTTTAGACAGTGCATGAACTTCTCTTAAATTTTGCATGCTAACTGGCTGCCCACCAGCTAAATTAACTGTTACACCAACGCAGATATAAGGGATATTTTCAGCTCCAACCTTATTAATTAAATCTTCATATTTTTTAATATCTATATTTCCCTTGAAAAGTACATCTTCTTTATCTGAGATATGAGCTTCGTCAATTATAACATCTACAAAAGTGCCGCCATTCATTTCTTGGTGAGCTCTAGTAGTTGTAAAGTACATATTTCCTGGAATATAAGTATTTGGTTTAACTAATATTTGTGATAATAGATTTTCCGCACCTCTGCCCTGATGAGTTGGAACAACATATTTGAATCCCATTATATCCTGTACAGTTTTCTGTAAATGATAGAAATTTTCGCTGCCTGCATAAGCTTCATCACCCATCATAAGTCCTGCCCATTGTCTATCACTCATGGCATTTGTTCCGCTGTCTGTTAATAGGTCAATATATACATCCCTTGAATTAAGCAAGAAAGTATTGTAGCCTGCTTTTTTAATAGCTTCAATTCTTTCCTCTTTCGGTAAAATTCTTAGTGGTTCTACCATTTTCACCTTATATGGTTCCGGCATGTATTTCATATCCATATACTATTCCCCCTTATTTTTTAATACATTCTATAGATATAACTATTTGCAAATTTTATGCCAAATTTAAAATATGGGGAATAGTTATAATACTGTCAGTTTGAGAAGCTAAATATAATTCCAGCTGTAAATATTATTTACAGCTGGAATTATATTTTACAGTCTTGTAAATATTATTTACAATCTTCGTATTCTTTAATACGTTTAATAACAGTCGTATGGGATATGTTTAAAGCCTTTGCAATCTCCCTTGATGAATTAAATTGTTTTCTTGCTTTTATAATATGTTCATATTCAACAGCCTTAATTATTTCTGGTAGATTTACAGGAAATTCAATATTCTCTTCATTATAAATTATTTTTTCTGTTTCATTAGAATCTAATTTATTTACAATCAATAAATGTTTAACATCTATTGAATCCTCTGCAAATATCACAGCTCTTTCAATAACATTTTGTAACTCTCTCACATTACCGGGCCAAGGATATTCCTGCAATATTTTCAATGCCTCTTGAGTTATTTTTAAGTTTGGTTTGTCTGCACTTTCTCCCAAGTGATTTGTAAAATATTTTGCAAGTATTGATATATCTTCTTTTCTTTCCCTCAGTGGAGGTATATTAACAGGTATAACATTTAATCTATAATATAAATCCTCCCTAAATGTCTTTTCATTTACCATAGCAGATAAATTTCTGTGAGTTGCAGAGATTATTCTTACATCAATTTGTATCTCCTTTCCCCCACCTATTCTTCGTATTTGTTTTTCCTGTATCGCTCTCAATATTTTTGCCTGTAAATGGATAGGCAATTCTCCTATTTCATCTAAAAATATACTTCCTCCTGTAGCCAATTCAAAAAGTCCCTGCTTTCCTGTATTTGCACCTGTAAAAGCACCTTTTTCATAACCAAAAAATTCTGATTCCAAAAGTGCATCTGGTACAGCAGAGCAATTAACTGCAACAAAAGGACCATTTCCTCTTCTGCTATTTAAATGAATTGCTCTAGCAAACAGCTCCTTCCCTGTTCCAGACTCCCCTAAGATCATAATATTGGCCTCTGCTTTAGAAACTGACTTAGCTAATGAAATGGTATTCTTTATACTCTCTGACTCCCCAATTATATCTTCAAAGCTTATCATAGAAGGTCTTGAGATAGTTTGGATCAGTCTTCTAACATCATCCATTTCTTTAAAAATCAGGAGAGCCCCCATTTTAATACCTAGATTATTTTTTATAAGTTTAATATTTAGTATAAGATTTACCTTTTTATTTCTAATCATTGTACTTACTTCAATATTAGCCTTATCATCTATATCTATATTTGGATTATATATTTCTTTTGGTATTATGAGATTTATATTAGTCTCCTTATCCTCGGGTTCAATATTAAATAATTTACTAGCCTTGGAGTTGTAATATTCAATATTTCCTTGTTTGTTTACTGCAATAATACCATCTGTCATACTATTTATTATTATCTGAAGTTCCTTTGCCACTTTTTCCGAGTCCATCATATCTAACTCTGTTATATCTAAAATTTCCTTAACTTCATTTTTTATCCATTTCTTAAACTCATTCCACTCTATACCTTCCCATTCAACTTTAACGGAAATATAAGGGGGGTTTATCTCCATAGTAATAATATTCATTTCTTTCGAAGCCAAGGCAGCTAATATTTTTTGAGCCATACCTACTTTATTTTCTTTAACTAAAAATTTTATCTTTTTACTATTCAATAAACTCACCCCTCATAAGCAATGGATTATATTTAAGTTAATTCACTAATTTTATTCTACTATATTTACACATATTTCTTCAATATGGTTATCATTTTATCATATCTCTTACTTGTGCTACATCCTTATCCCCTCTACCAGAAAGGTTTACTATTATAATCTTATCCTTGCCTAAAGACTTAGCTAATTTCATTCCATAGGCTACAGCATGGGAAGATTCTAAAGCAGGGATTATTCCCTCTGTTTTTGATAGCTTAAAGAATGCATCTAAGGCCTCCTTGTCTGTCACAGATTTATATTCTGCTCTTTTAATATCATTATAATAGCTATGCTCTGGCCCTACTCCTGGATAGTCTAATCCTGCGGCAATGGAATGGGTGCTATGATCTAGTAAATAACATTTGAAACCATGTATCAAACCAACATTACCTCTACATATACTAGCTGCATGTTCTTTCGTGTCAATTCCTTTTCCAGCTGGTTCTACCCCTATCATCTTCACTTCCTTATCGTCATAAAAAGGTGCAAATAAACCTATGGCATTACTTCCTCCTCCAACGCAGGCTACTACATAATCAGGTAATCTTCCTTCTTTTTCCAATATCTGTTTTCTTGCTTCTCTTCCTATTACTGATTGAAATGTCCTCACTATCATTGGAAATGGATGAGGTCCTACTGCTGAGCCAAGAAGATAGAAAGTATTATCCTTATTCTCTACATAGTCATTTAATGCTCTATCTACTGCTTCCTTCAAAGTCTTATTTCCTTCCTCTACCGCCACTACCTTTGCTCCTAACATTTCCATTCTGAAAACATTTAGCTCTTGCCTTTTAGTATCTTCCGCTCCCATATAAATTGTACAATCCAGTCCAAGTAAAGCACATACTGTAGCTGTAGCAACTCCATGTTGTCCTGCTCCTGTTTCTGCTATTACTCTCTTTTTACCCATTCTTTTAGCAAGTAGTCCTTGTCCTATGGCATTGTTAATCTTGTGAGCTCCTGTGTGATTTAGATCTTCCCTTTTCAGATAAATCTTAGCTCCTTCCATTTCTTCTGTTAGCCTCTCTGCAAAATATAACGGATTTTCTCTACCTACATATTCCCTTAAATAATAGTCTAGTTCCTTCAAAAACTCTTCATCTTCCATAGCATTATAGAATTCTCTTTCCAATTCTTCTAATACTGTTTTCAATTCTTCTGGTACATAGGCTCCGCCAAATTCTCCAAATAATCCATTTTCTCTTTTCATACCTCTTCCTCCTAGATTAAATTTAAATACAAAAAAACCTCCATCCTCAATAGGACGAAGGTTGAATTCGCGGTGCCACCTAAATTATGCAAAATGCATCTCTCTTAATGGGATACTAACATATCCTGTCCTTAGTTAACGGTAGGCTTCCGGCACGGGGTACTCTCCATAGATTTCCACCAGCTTCTACAAAGTCCATTCATTAAATCCCTCTTTGCCAAAGTCCCACCAATCTTTAGCTCTCTGTGAAAGATAAGAATTAACTACTCTTCTTTGTCTTCGAATTTATTTTTGTATTTCAAGAAAGTATATCAGATGCAAAGTAAATTTGCAACAATTAAATTTAAAGTATTTTCAATTCCTTCTATACCCTTGGTAAATGTATAGCTTTTCCATATACTGATTCAGCAGCTTCATGTATACCCTCACCTATTGTAGGATGTGCATGAATTGTTGTTATAATTTCTTCTATTGTACTCTCCAATCTAATTGCCAATGCACCTATTCCTATTAATTCTGTTGCATTTGTTCCTGCTATATGAAGACCTAATATCTCATCTGTATCTCCATCTATTACAAATTTCACTAATCCATTGACCATACCGTTTATTATAGACTTCCCGTTAGCATATAAAGGAAACTTTCCAGTTTTCACATTATATCCCTTTAAAACAGCCTGTTTTTCTGTCAATCCTACTCCTGCTAATTCAGGCTTTGTATATATGCAATAAGGTGTTGTCTTATAATCTATAGCTTCAAAATTCCCCATTATATTTTCTGCAACGGCTATTCCATGGCTTGAAGCTACATGAGCTAATAATGCTCCTCCTGTGCAATCTCCTATTGCATAGATATTATCAATATTAGTTCTCATAGATTTATCTACCTTTATACATCCTTTTTCTGTTTCTATTCCTAAATCTTCTAGACCTAAACCTTCTATAGCTGGTTTTCTCCCGATTGATAATAAAATTTTCTCTGCACTTATGGGTTTTTCTCCTTCGCTATTTTCCATTAATACATTTAATCCATCAGATTCCATTTTTATTTCCCTTACTCTTGTACTTGTATAAATATCTATTCCCGATTCAATTAATTGTTCTTTTAGACAGGTCACTATTTCTTCATCCATATTTGCCACTATTTCAGGAAGCATTTCTACTATTGTAACCTTTGTTCCTGCATTTGAGTAAATATTTGCAAACTCAACACCTATAACTCCGCCTCCAATTATGCATATGCTTTTAGGTATTCTATCTAGAGACAAGGCTTCTGTACTCGTCAATACTCCATCTAAATCTAATCCGGGAATAGGTACTCTAGCAGGCTTAGAGCCTGTTGCTATTACAGCCTTATCAAAAGATACAAGTCTTTTTTCTTTGTTACTCGATATTACCTCTATTTTATTTTTAGAAATAAACTTTCCTTCTCCTTTGATTACCTCAACCTTATTTGATTCTAAGAGAACTTTTACTCCGTCAACCAATTGTTGTACTACCATTTCCTTTCTATTTTGAACTACATCCCATTTTAGACCTAAATTCTCCAATATCAGTCCTAATTCTGAGGCTTCTTCCTTTAAATGATTGTAAATTTCAGTAGTATGAAGCAACGCTTTTGTAGGTATACAACCTGTATTTAAACAGGTTCCTCCTACATTATCTTTTTCGATTAATATTACTTCAGCCCCAAGTTGTGCCGCCCTTATGGCACATACATATCCTCCAGGTCCTCCTCCTAATATTACTATTTTCATATCTTCACCTCTAAAGTAACAGCAAAGCTGGATTTTCTATATATTCTTTTAACTTAGATAAAAACTGAGCGGCTACTGCTCCATCTACTACTCTATGATCTGCTGTAAGAGAAAGATTCATCAAAGGTCTTATTACTATATTTCCATTTTCCACTACTGGAGTTTCAACTATAGCATTTATCCCCAGAATTCCTACTTCTGGCTGATTAATAATTGGACTAAAGGATTCTACGCCAAACATTCCGATATTTGAAATGGTAAAGGTCCCTCCCGTTATTTCATCTGTTGTAAGTTGATTATTTTTTGCTTTATAGGATAATTCTTTTATCTCCGCTGATATTTGCTCTAAACCCTTTATATTTGAATACTTCACTACAGGAACTAATAATCCCTCCTCTAGGGCTACTGCTACTCCCATGTTTACATAGTTTCTTAATATGATTTCCTCTCCATCAACTGCACTATTTAACAATGGAAAATCCAATAGAACTTTAGAAACTATCTTTACAATTAAATCTGTATACGTGATATTTACCGTCTTCTTAAGCTGCTCCCGAATTTCTTTCAATTTAGTAATATCAACTCTAATATCAAAGGTAACTGCTGGTGATATATTCCAACTGTCAGACATTCTTTCAGCTATTATCTTTCTCATACCTGTCATAGGAGCTCTTTCCTCTACAGGATTTGCTGATTCTATTAAATTCTTTTCCATCCTGAACTTCAATATATCTTCTTTTCTAATTCTATCATCCTTATTTATTTCAGATGGATCTATACTATATTTTTCAGCCATCTTTTGTGCTGCAGGTGTTATCTTTATCTTGTTTCGATTTTCTATAAATTTTTCTATATCCTCTAGTATAATCCTTCCATTGGGACCTGAGCCCACAACTTTCGAGAAATCTACATCATTCTCAATAGCCAATTTCTTTGCTGCAGGAGATATCTTTATTCTTCCTCCATCATCTTTCTTTATATCCTTGACTTCTAATGTTTTTGTTTCTATTTTTTCATCTTTTACTTCTATTTTTTCATTTTCTTCTATTGTCAATAACTGACTAATATCTTCATTCACTTCGCCTATAATACACACAGGCTCCAAACATGGAACTGTATCACCAACATCAGCTATTATTTTAAGCAATGCTCCAGATTCAGTACTTTCTATATCATTAGTCAACTTATCAGTTTCAACAGAATAAAGCTTGTCTCCTTTATTGACTGGGTCATTTTCTGATTTATACCATTTAACTATTCTTCCTGACTTCATAGTTAAACCCAGTTTCGGCATGGTTAATTGCTTCGCCATTTTATTTCCTCCTCTATGTCAATTTAATATTTGAAAAAACCATTTTTCTGTGCTTCTTCTAATGTCCTTTTTATATTTACTCTAAAGGGTCCATTCCTTGTAATTTTAAATTTAAACTTATCTCCAGCTTTAAAGATTATCTCCCGTTCCCCATCTAAAGCTATACTTCCTCTATAATCAGGATTAAATATATACTCTTCATTTAGTTCAATTTTCTTAGGCATATCATGAAATATTTCTTTTAATGTACCCGCAGCAACGGGGGCCATACTTTTAGCTCCCCCCGTATTCATTTTCATAGCTGCTCCAAAGTCGTCATCTTCTTTTATTATCATATTTACTCCAATTAAGGTGGAAAAACCTATGGATGCTGGATGTGCTCTGGAAATAATTACCTCAACTATATCCCCCATATCCCAAATAGCCTTAGAGCCAATAAATGTCTGCTTGGATATTACACAATCCACCAAAGCAATATCTATTAATTCATCCTCTAAGAATATTTCTATTCTTTTATCCTTCCTGCATGTCACTCCTAAATCACAGTTTTTAGTAGCTATAGCTGCTGCGGCCATACCTACCACCGTTCCTTCCAGCATCTCAGGATATACATTATTGGTTCCTGTAGAAACACTTATCAAAGGTGTATTTACAATGGCCTTAGCCGCAGCTCTATTTGTACCATCACCGCCTAGTACAACTATACAGTTTACACCTTCTTCTTCCATAAATTTTGCCCCATTAGTAGTATCATTTAAATTTCCTTCTACTTTCATATCCAGAATACTAACAGGAATTTTCAGCTCACCTGATACAGTTAAATCCTCTATAACCTTATATCCTATTAAAAAAGTATCTGGCATTATAAATATTTTTTCTACTCCGTACCCTTGAGCTCCTAGGATTATTCTTTTTACAATATTTATCTTTTCATTATTATCTACTACCGTAGCATGTGATACGAGTCTCCTAATATCCTTTCCCGATGCAGGATTTGCAATAATCCCTAAGCTATTCATCCTTTCACCTCATAACAGAATTTACAGAATTTCTCTGGCACCTTTTAATATATCCTCATAATCTGGTATTACATATGATTCAAGAACTGGGGAAAATGGAATAGGTGTGTTTAAACTTGCCACTCTGATTACTGGAGCATCTAAATAATCAAAATACTCTTCAGCAATCATTGCAGATATTTCACCTGCATAGCTTCCACGCTTAGTTTCCTCTGTTGCTATTAAAACTCTATTTGTTTTTTCCACGGATTTAAAAATAGTATTTTTATCCAATGGATATAAAGTTCTTGGATCTATTATCTCTGCCTCTATACCTTCCTTTGCCAAAATTTCTGCTGCCTTCAAAGATTCATGTACCATTTTTCCTGTAGCTATTATTGTAATATCTTTTCCTTCTCTCTTTATATCAGCTACTCCTAATGGTATAGGTTTCACATCTTCATCTATTTCGCCTTCCATTGAATATAAAACTTTATGCTCTATAAACATAACTGGATTATCATCTTCAATAGAGCTAAGCATCAATCCAAGAGCATCTTGTGGAGTTGATGGATAAACAACTTTTAATCCTGGTACATGTGTTAACCAAGCTTCTAAAGACTGAGAATGCTGTGCTGCTGCCTGTACTCCTGCTCCAGCCGGCAATCTTACTACCATTGGTAAGGATATCTTTCCTCCAAACATATATCTCATTTTAGCTGCTTGATTAACTAACTGATCCATTCCAACAGTCAAGAAATCAATAAACATCAATTCAGCAACTGGCCTTAACCCCGTTGCCGCAGCACCTACAGCACATCCTATAATAACACCTTCAGAAATAGGAGTATCTTTCAATCTTTCAGCTCCAAATTCATCATATAAACCTGCTGTAACTCCAAAGCATCCTCCGAAGGCTCCAACATCTTCTCCAAATATAAACACATTTGGATCTTCCTTCATCTTCATTCTCATTCCTTCTCTTATTGCTTCTCCATATGTCATCTTTTTCATTTATCTTACCTCCTCTACTATATCTGTATAAATATCTTCAACAGCCAATTCTAAAGAAGGCAATGGACTGTCTTTTGCAAATTCTACTGCTTCCTCAATTTGATTTTTTATATCTTGTTTTATAGAATTCATTTCTTCTTCCGAAAGAATATTATTTTCTAGTAAGTAAGTTTCCATTCTAGGTATAGGATCTTTCTTTAGCCACTCTTCTTGCTCTCCAGCCAGTTTATAGCTACCAGGATCACCTTCAAAATGTCCCCTATGCCTATATGTTTTACATTCAATAAGTGTAGGTCCCTGACCTTTTCTAGCCCTTTCTATAGCTTCCTTAGAAGCCTCATATACTGCAAATACATCATTACCGTCCACAATTACTCCAGGAATATTATAAGCTACAGCTCTGTCAGCAACATCCTGTATAGCCTGATGATTAGATTGATGCATCGATATTCCATATAGATTGTTTTCACAAACAAATATTACTGGAAGCTTCCATATGGATGCAAGATTTAATGATTCATGGAATGTTCCTTGATTTGTAGAAGCATCTCCAAAGAAGCAAACGCAAACTTGGCTAGTCCCTCTATATTTGGCACTTAAGCCTGCTCCTACTGCTATATTATGACCTGCTCCGACAATACCATTTGCCCCTAATATTCCTCTAGTTGCATCAGCAATATGCATAGATCCTCCTTTACCTTTACAGTATCCTGTTTCTCTTCCAAACAGTTCTGCCATCATATATTTTAGATCTCCACCTTTTGCAACTATATGACCATGACCTCTATGGGTACTAGTTATATAATCATCTTCATTAAGATTTTGGCATACTCCCGTAGCCACAGCTTCCTCTCCTAAGTATAAATGTACAAAACCAGGTATACTTCCTTCTGCAAATAAATTTGAAGCTTTTGTTTCAAATTCTCTAATTTTTAGCATTGTTTCATACATATTTTTCATATCCTTATTGGTTAAATTCAATTTTATCCCTCCTATATTTACTTTACACTTACTTCTATGCAGGCCAAGGCTGCTTCTATGCTATTGTCTTTATCGCCGAATTCAGGAATATAAAGACCCGGAACTTTAAGCCCTCCATATACAGCTTTAAGATTTTTCTTCCCAATAGGTATACACTGCTTTATCCTATCTGCATCAATCTCTTCAGGCTTAGTTACTGCAACTGTTATCTCTACGTATACTTCTCGATTTAAATCCTTTATGCCCAGCACCTCTTCTAAGCCACATAAACAGCTTTTGGACACTGCATCTTGTACAGCCTTTTCAGCCGCACGGTTTACATCTTGACCATGAAAATCCATTCCAATTCCAAACTCTATTATAAATCTTCTAATAATCTCCCTCCTTTCTACTTAAGTACTTTGTATCTATTTATATAAGCAAATTGAATGCCAAATTTTTTTAAAAATTAAAGTCCCAATTTTACTACTTTTGCCTATTTATCTCTTGATAAAAATAAAAAAATTCCCAAAACTGGGAATTTTCCTTTTCTCATTTTTGGGAATTTTCACTTGAATATATTTACATCTATTTTATGCTCATTAATTTTCCTATATATAGTAGACTTACTTAAATTTAATATATCGCCTGCATTTATTACATGTCCTTTAGTTTTCTTCAATGCATTTATTATAACATGTTTTTCAGTCTCTCTTATACTCATCAAATCAAGACTAGTCTTTTTCTCGACTACATCTATTTCATTTATTATTTCTTCAGGCAAACATTCAATCCCTATTACTTCATCTTGATTCAAATAATATGCTCTTTCTATAACATTCTGCAACTCCCTAACATTGCCTTTCCATGAATGTTGGTTCAAATATAATAGAAACTCAGATGATAAAATTACATTTGTTGAGTTAGATTTGTTTAATTTATCTAAAAAATAATTTGCATATAAATCTATGTCTTCTCTCCTGTCTTTCAATGAAGGTATATTTATTTTCAATACATTTAATCTATAATATAAATCCTCACGAAAGTTCTTCTTTTTAACTTCATCAAATAAGTTTCTATTTGTTGCACCTATTACCCTTATATCCAATTTTTTAGAATATTTGCCTCCAATTCTCGTCACCGTATAATTATCTAATACCCTTAACAGCTTGGCCTGAATGTCTAAAGGAAGTTCTCCAATTTCATCTAAAAATATAGTTCCTCCTTGAGCCAATTCAAATTTCCCAGACTTTCCATCCTTGGATGCTCCCGTAAAAGCACCTTTTTCATATCCAAATAACTCTGACTCAACTAGTTCTCTTGGAAGTGAAGCACAATTTACTGCTACAAATGGTCCATCAGCTTTTTTACTGTAATTATGAATTGCATGTGCAAAGAGTTCCTTTCCAGTTCCACTATCTCCTTCAATTAATATGCTTCCACTAGTCTTTGCAAAACGTTTAGCATTATTTATAACATTTTTCATTTTATCGTTTGAAGTTAAAATATCGCTAAATCTATAGATAGCTCTATTTCCAGTTACCACGTTAACTGTATTATGCAAGTATTCTATTTCTTTAAATACTAATGCTATACCTATTAGCTCATTATTAGTCAATACTGGAGTTATTTTCACGTTACAAGGAATTACTTTATCATTTATGAAAAAATTGCAATACATATAGTCCATTGTCATATGTTTTTGCGTTAATATCTCTTGAAAATCTGTTTCTCTTAAAATTTCTCTTATATCCAGTTTATTATCCTCTTCAATCCCTAAAATCTTAGAAGCTATATAATTTATCTTATTTATTTTAAAATCCTTATCAGCTATTATCATTCCATCTGATATTGATTCAACTGTTGTATCAACTAACTCATGAGTTCTCAATAAACGTATTTCATTTTCAATAGAGTATGCCGCTGCAACCACTATTCCCAAAGTATGTTTATGTAATTTATCAAAGCTGCCTGACATATCTAAAACACCTATTATATTTCCCTTATTATCATGAATTGGTGCTGCTGAACAAGTCCAGCTATGATGGTACTCACAATAATGCTGAGATCCTGTAGTATGAATAGGTTTATCTACTATTATACTTGTTCCTATAGCATTAGTTCCTACTTCTTTTTCAGACCATAAAGCACCCACACAAAAATTTAAAGTATTTGCTTCTTTTCTTACAGGTTCTTCTCCTATGGTTTCTATTATTACCCCTTCTTTGTCTGTAAGAACTAGGATAAAATTAGATCCTAAAACTAACTCATTAAGGTTCTGCATAATAGGTTTAGCAACCCTTAATAGCTCCTCATTTCTTTTTAATACAACTTCAAGTTTCTCACTATCAATTGTTTTACCAAAACCTGCTTTTGGATCTACTCCTAATCTTGTACATCGTCTCCATGATTCAGCAATTATTTTATCTAACCCATCCTCAATTTCTCCTGTTTCTATAAATTTAGTCCACAAATCCTTCATGTTTTTGAACATCTCCAAATCCATGCTATCACTACCTTTTTTTATATTTATTATAGATTCTTTGCATCCTTTATATAATAATGTCTGAATATTCCTTCTACATAATTATATCATTCTTCTAGTTAAATAAGAAAAAATTTTAAATATAAGTAAAATCAACAATCAAAACTTTGTAAATATCCCTATAGGAAATATAAAAGATAAGTTAGACTATCTATGTAAACTATACAATATAACTTATATAAAACAAGAAGAAAGATATACATCTAAAGCAAGTTTCTTTGATAAAAATGTAATACCAACAATAGGAGATAATACTTAAGAGGGTTTCAGTGGAAAAAGAATAAAAAGAGAACTATATAAAACAAGTACAGGTTCTACCTTAAATGCAGCACTAAATATATTAAAGAAAAGTAAAGTTGTGGATCTAAGTATCCTATACAATAGAGGCGAAGTGGATACGCCTAAAAGAATAAGGATAACTTAGCTATCAACCTTCTTCGGAAGCTCCTACTTCTATAAGTGGTGAGTAGTTCACGTATTCTAAGCAAAACATTATATGCAATGCTATATGCCCTGGTGGAATTGAAACGGAAATAGGCACAGGAGAATTTATGAAAAACATAAATATGGAAGGAATGAATATGGCAACGTCAGGTGCAGCTGGCAATCCAAGAACAGGTAAAGGCAGTGAAATTGCAACAGTTGCAGTATTCTTGGCAAGTGACGATGCAAGCTATGTAAATGGACAATGTATAGCAGTTGATGGAGGATGGACTGCATATTAATAAGAAAAGCTTCTAAAGTCAGATTAGCGCAATAGATTTATTTAAAGTACAAAAATCCTTACACCCTCGAAAAAACACCCTCAATTAAGGGCTTTATGAAGAAAAATCCTTCATAAAGCCCTACAAACAGTATATTTTTTCTGCTTGTCAAGATTGCAAAGTATTTTTTTAACTAGGCAAAAATCTTCCTGCTATCCTTGGCAAGGATTTTGTGTTAAAGTCTAATTAAATTTATTCATGGAAGTTTTGACTTTACAGGAAATTATTTACATTATCCTGTAAAAATTTTTAATAAGGATAAATACTTGTAATTATCCATTTTCCATCAATATATTCCAGCTTAAACTCAAAAATATTAGTATATTCTTCTATGATCTTTTCATTTGAATACAGCTTTTCAATATATTCAACCAAATATTTCGCATTTGTTTTATCTTTAGATATTTTTTCCCATCTTATTATGTCTATCTTAGATTTATCAAATTTGCCACTTACTAAATTGGAATCAATTAGGTAGCGTGAAGCTACTAGGCTATCATAAACTCTTTTAGACAATAAAGGTTTAAAGTTTTCAAGGAATATATCCGTACTTTCAGCTATTTCTTCTGCACTTACACCCATTCCCTCAAAGTTATTACCTGCTTCGCTAAATAAGGCTGTTAGTATATCCTCATGATTTTCATAAAGGGCGGATTTTTCATCAAAAAACTTTCTTATAGTCATTTTTGAATTAGTTCCTTTATTGTATAAATAAAAAGCTAATAATAGAGCTGTAGCAATGATAATTAATAATAGTAGGTATGATTTGCGAATTTTCATGTCATTCTATCCCCCCGGCTAAATATTAACTAAATCTAGTAAATGGGCAATGCCGCCTCCCTACCATATCATTCATATCTTAATCTGCAATATGGTACAGTTGACCCTGATGTAAACTCAATACGATTAGTATATATAACCGCACCATTATTAGATATAACACGTCCTGCATGCCATAGGGCATATCTACCTACATAGTTTGCTTCTAAAGGATCGTATTCAGTTATTAATACTTCA
This sequence comes from uncultured Tissierella sp., assembly GCF_902479755.1. Lineage (NCBI taxonomy): Bacteria > Bacillati > Bacillota > Tissierellia > Tissierellales > Tissierellaceae > Tissierella > uncultured Tissierella sp. The sequence goes on from NZ_CABSQO010000042.1 coordinate 28,560, forward strand.
GTACATCTCTTACATTGCCAACAGCTACCATCAAATTGAAATACCGGATTTTGACCAGATGCCCCTTTATATACACGTCCCCATCCACGTGAAAACATCAAGTGATAATCATATCCATTACAGATTTCTTCTGCTAATGGAACGATTAGAAAGTCTCCTGATAAACTTATATCTGGTAAATTATTTTTCTCGATTAAATTAGTTGCACTTGAGCTAAATGTAATTGTAAATATCAGTAACAATGGTAAGAAAATATGGCTTACTAAATTTCTAATTAAATTGTGCTTTTTCATTTAATCACCTCCTCGTATAATAAAGTTACAGTTTAATTACTGTATTTTCTTTTCTATCTCA
>NZ_CABSQO010000043.1:0-28233 GCF_902479755.1 uncultured Tissierella sp.
TTTATATACTATTTCATTTAGACCTATTATGTTATTGTAAAATATAATAAATTTAACTTTGCTTTACATCCTTATTATACTTTTCTAATATATATTAAAATACGTCTTATTATGCCTAATAGATTAGTTCTTTGTTAGATTAAATCCAATTTCTTATAATACTTTTTACTTATTCAAGTGATAATCCCTGCTTCTAATAAGATAAGATTTGAATTCATAGTATATAGTATGTTTTTTATATCATTTGGTAATATACTTTCTAAAAATAATATGAATAATATCTAGTAAAATCTCTTAATAGAGGTGATTAGAATTACAAAATTTTATAATAAAAAATGTTCCTACCTCATAAACAGATTTTTATTCCTTATCTGTCTACTTAATAAGAACATATAAACTCAACTAAGCTAGGTTTTTATTTATATTATTGCTATAGCTTCAATTTCGATATCTGCACCCTTAGGTAAAGCTGCTACTTGTACTAAGGATCTTGCCGGCTTATGATCTCCAAAAAATTCTGCATAAACTTCATTTATTTTAGAAAAATCATTCATATCAGTAACAAATACTGTTACCTTAACTATATTTTCAATATTTGCATGACCAGCTTCTAAAACAGCTTTTACATTCTCCAAGCATAATCTAGTTTCTTTTTGTATATCACCCTTAGATAACTCCCCAGTCTCAGGGTCTATTGGCAGTTGTCCAGATGAATAAATTATATTCTCAGATTTTACTCCTTGTGAATATGGACCAACTGCTGATGGTGCCTTTTCTGTTGATAAAAATCTTAAAGTCATTATTTGTCCTCCTTTAGTTTAGATTATTTCTTTCCTTTTCATCAGACCATAGTCTTTCTAGGTTATAAAATTCTCTTTCTTCTTTATGGAATATATGAACTATTATATCATTAAAATCCAATAATATCCATCTTCCACTTTGATATCCTTCTTTTACAACTTCACCAGTCCCTGCCTCAATCATCTTATCCTCCACCTCATCAGCTATTGCCATTACCTGAGTAGATGAATTTCCACTTGCAATTATAAAATAATCTGCAATAGGTGTTAATTTTGATATATTTAGCACCTTAATATCAAGTGCTTTCTTATCTTCACATGCTTTAGTAATAATGGATAATTTGTTTTCTAAATCCAGCATAATTTACCCCCTCCAATCAATTTTTCTTACCTTAATCTTATCTTTACGCAATCACTCAAAGTCTTAGTCCTTTTAACCACCTTATATTAATAGAATATATCTTTTATTTATCTAATCTAGATTCTATTATTAAATAGTTTCTTGCTCTTATAGTATCAGGATGAATCACTTTATTTCTTTCAATTAAAAAGATTATTGTTTTTTCCATAGCTAATAAAAGAGCTTTATCTAAATTATCGAAGGCTAATCTTCTCACTTCCTCAACACCTGGAAAATTTCTATATGGTTCTATATAGTCAGCCATATAAATTATCTTATCTAATATACTCATTTTTTCTTTACCAATAGTATGATAATAAATTGCATCTAATATTTCACTATCTTTTATTCCATATTCTTCTTTTGCTATTTTAGCTCCAAGAGGTCCATGGATAAGTTCATGATTGTATTCCATACAAGCATCTAAAATTATATCAAAGTCAGATGCCCTTTTCAACAAATATGTTTCATCAATTATCTTAGCACAATCGTGTAAGATTGCAGCTGTTTTAGTTTTTTCTATATCAATATTATAAGTTTGGGCAAGTTCTATAGCAGTCTGCATAACTCTTATTGAATGGTTATATCTTTTTTCTCCTATGCTTTTTATTAATTTATCTTCCAAAGATTTATCCATCTATATTCTCCCTATTATATAGATTGTGTTCTAAAATATAATTTTCAACTAATTCAGGTACAAGATATTTTATGCTTAATCTATTTCTAACTCTATTTCTAATTTCAGTAGAAGAAATTTCAATAAGTGGCGAATTAACCTTTTCAAACTTAACTCCATAAAGTAAATTTAATTCCTTAATTTTATTATCTATACTTTCATCTTCTTTTCCTGGTCTATAGAGTAAAATAAATTTACATAAACATATAAGCTCTTCAAAGTTCCTCCATTTATTTATTTCGAAAAGAATATCGGAACCAATTATAAAATATATTTCATCATCTCTATATTCTTCTTTTATTTTCATTATAGTATCAATAGTATAGGTAATACCAACCCTATTAATTTCTATAAATGATATTTCAAAATATTCATTTGAATCTATAGCTAATGAAATCATATCTGTTCTTTTCCTTGATTCGCTAATGCCTTTATTATCTTTAAAAGGATGTACACCTGATGGCACAAAAATTAGCTTATCTAGGTTTAAGGAAGTTCTGACATATTCTGCCCCTATTAAATGTCCATTATGAATAGGATCAAAAGTGCCTCCCATTACTCCAATTTTCATTGATTTCCTCCTCAAGTAATAATTAAACTTCAGAAATATGTAAGATTCTGAAGTTTATAATTTCCTTTAATTTGGTAATTCGATTTTTTTATTTTCTCTAGATTCTTTATACAAAACAAATTTATTTCCGATACTTTGGACAAACTCTGCATCTATTTCTTCAGCAATTTGACTTGCAACTTCAGTTGCATCTAATAAACTATTATTTAGTACCTTTATCTTTACTAATTCTCTTGCCTCTAAAGCATCTTCAACTTGTTTAATAAAGTTCTCTGTTATTCCATTTTTTCCCACTTGAAATATTGGATCCATAGTATTTGCAATACTTTTCAAATAAGATCTTTGTTTTCCTGTTAACAACTGATCCACTCCTCTAATCTAAACTTCTATTTCTTTTCTTTGTCTTCTATGCTTTTCGTAGTCTGTATTACCTTTCTTCCAACCTGTTCTTGACTTTTCTCCTGGCCTATAATTTTCATTTATTACTACCTCATTTTTCATTAAGCAATAATATGTTGGTTGATTTTCTTTACAGTTTCCACAGCTTAAGCAGTCCATTTTGATAACTTACCCTCCATTTAATCAAAGAATTCAAATTCATATCCACAGATAAATACAGATTCATACTCCTGTATTCCTAATTCTTTAAGTTCATCTATTACTCCTTTTTTTCTCAACATGTCTTGGAAATATCTTAAAGAATCTACATCGTCAAAATAAGTTGAACCTAAAAGTCTTTCAATAAATGCTCCTTCTACAATATAATTACCATCTTCTTTCTTCACAATTATTGAGGTATCAATATCTTCTTCGTGCATAAATTGTTCATCAAAAGTTTCATAGATAATTTCAGTATTAGAGAGCAAGTCCCATATAGCATATTTAAGTTCATCTATTCCTCCTGATGTTGCAGCAGAAACAGGATATATTTTATAACCCTTAGGTTCAAATTCTTTTTTAATCTTCGCTAAACCTTCCTCTGCCCCTAGTATATCCATCTTATTTGCCACTATGATTTGTGGCTTATCTATTAGTTTAATATTATATTGACCTAACTCCTCATTTATCTTATAAAAGTCCTCCACAGGATCTCTGCCTTCGCTACCAGATGTGTCTAAGACATGTACAAGGACCCTAGTCCTTTCAATATGCCTTAAGAAATCATGACCTAGACCAGCCCCTTGGTGAGCCCCCTCAATTAATCCAGGAATATCTGCTATAACAAAAGATTTTTCTTCACCCACCCTAACAACCCCAAGATTTGGTTTTAGAGTTGTAAAGTGATAATTTGCTATTTTAGGTTTTGCTGCTGAAACAATTGAAAGTATAGTTGATTTTCCCACATTAGGAAATCCTATAAGTCCTACATCTGCAAGAAGTTTCAATTCTAATGTTATATCTCTTTCTTGCCCTTTCGTACCTGGCTCCGCAAACCCAGGTGCTTGACGTGTGGCAGTGGCAAACTTAGCGTTTCCTCTACCTCCTCTACCTCCTCTTGCTATGACAAATATCTGATCCTTTTCTTTAAGATCTACTATTACACCTTCAGTATTTGCATCTTTCACTAAGGTTCCAACAGGTACCTTTAGTATAATATCTTCTCCAGCTTTTCCAAATTGTTTCTTGGTTCTTCCATCTTCACCATTCTGTCCAGTATAAGAACGCTTATACCTGAAATCCATCAGTGTCCTAATCCCCTCATCAGCTTTTAGGATTATACTGCCTCCATTACCGCCGTCTCCTCCATAAGGTCCTCCAGCCGGTTCATATTTTTCCCGTCTCCAGGCTACAATACCATCTCCACCTTTGCCAGCTTTGACATGTATTTTGGCCACGTCTATAAACATAATCTCATCATCCTTATTAGTTACTTTTCTCTGTATTTTTTATTTTTACAAATCGATAAATTTATTATACCAATTTTACTAAGTCTGTCAATTATTATATTGAACTTAAATTAATTTTAATTCTAAATCGTCCTGATTATTTTATTCTAATATAAGGATTTTATACTAAAACAGTGTTATATAAAAAGTTCAAATAAAAAAATTTATCATTGAAATATCAGCAGATTAAGGAAGTCCTTTATAAAATCTCTTAGGTCAAATTTAATCTAAAATGAAGTAGAATTTTCCTACTATAAAAAATATAAGCTTACCATGATGGTAAGCTTAAAATTTACGCTAATTCCTCTGCAGGATAAACACTAACTTGTTTTTTATCTCTACCTTTTCTTTCAAATCTAACTACACCATCGACAGTTGCAAATAAAGTATCGTCTCCACCTTTACCTACATTATTTCCAGGGTGTATTTTAGTACCTCTTTGTCTAACTAGGATATTTCCAGCTAAAACGAATTGTCCATCGCCTCTCTTAACACCTAATCTTTTAGCTTCACTATCTCTACCATTTCTGGAACTACCTACTCCTTTTTTAGAAGCAAATAATTGTAAATTCAATTTAATCATCAATTACACCTCCCCATTCTTGAGTGCTACATACTCTGGGTAACTTTCTATTACTGAATTAATCCCTACTACTAACGATTCTAATAGGACCTGTGCTTTATCTAATTTAAGTTTTTCTATATTCTTAGGTAATTCTACGTCAAGAAACCCTGTTTTTTCATCTATGGAATACTTAATAGTATTTTCCTCTATTTCACAAACCTCCACTAAAGATAATAGAGTCGTTTGAGAGAGCACTGATATAGCAGCACATACTATATCTTTACCATATGAGTCATAATCTGCATGTCCTTCTATGGTATATTTTTTAATGTAATTATTTTTATCCCTATATATTTTGGCTATTATCATAAGATTAGCCAACAATATTTTCGATTCTTACTTTAGTAAATGGTTGACGATGTCCTTGTTTCTTTCTAATGTTTTTCTTAGGCTTATATTTGAAAACAACGATTTTTTTAGCCTTTCCTTGTTCTAAAACAACAGCTTCAACTTTAGCACCATCAACATAAGGCTTACCAGCAACTATCTCGCCTTCTTTAGACACTAAAAGAACTTTATCAAAGTTTACATTTGTGCCTTCTTCTGCATTTATTTTCTCTACGAAAACAACATCGCCTTGTTGAACTCTATATTGTTTACCACCAGTTTCTATTACAGCATACATGTAAAATTGCACCTCCTCTAACCCAGTCTCGCCAATACAGGGTGCCGTTAGGACTTAAACCCAGATTGAGCGGCTCTACACCAAAGTATTTTAACAAATATATCTAGGATTGTCAATACCTAATTCTATTTAGTAATGTTTCCCCTGCCTTCACATTTCGGACATTTTTTATAGAAATCTTTAGATAGTGATCTTCTTATTTTCTTTCTTGTTAGCTCAACAAGACCAAGTTTTGTAATCCCTATAATATTTGTCTTTATTTTATCCTTTTTTAAATACTTCTTAAAGGTAGATAGCACTGTTGAAATATCGTTTTTACTCTTCATATCTATAAAATCTACTATTATAATGCCTCCAATATCTCGTAGTCTAATTTGTCTTGCTATCTCTTCAGCGGCTTCTATATTAGTTTTTAATATAGTATCTCCTAAAGAGTTGGTGCCAACAAATTTTCCAGTATTAACATCTATTGCAGTCAAGGCCTCAGTCTCATCTATAACTATATATCCCCCAGATTTGAGGGGAACCATTCTTTGTAGTGCCATTTTTAAATCTAATTGAATTCCAGTATCATAAGCTATTGAAAAATCTGTATTTAATTCTATTTTATTGGAAAATTTAAATGGATAAATTTCCTCCATTAAAACTAAATTATCATATACTTTCTTATTGTTTACGATGATCTTTTCCATAGCATCATCATAGCTATCTCTTATTATCTGATAGTCTAAGCTAGGTTCTTTATAGAGAAGCTTGGGACAAGGCAAAAAGTTCTTTTCTTTTTGAATCTTGGCATAGATATTATATAGAATATCATATTCTTCCTTTAGTACAGATTCCTCTATTGCCTCTGAAGCTGTTCTAAAAATTACTCCCATGCCATCCTTTATAATTCTTTTTCCTATATCCCTCAGGCTTTCTGCTTCCTTAGAACATGTAATTTTTTTAGATATATTTATTTTATTAGAAAATGGCGTGAATACTAAATATCTACCTGGTATTTCAATATGAGTTGTTACCTTTGCTCCTTTGTTACCCGATGGTTCCTTTATGACCTGTACTATTACTTCTTGACCAGATTTAATGACTTCAGATATCTTATATATCCTTCCATCATATAAAAGTTCCCTAGACAGAGCATCCTTTACATATAAGTAGGCATTTTTAGACTCACCAATATCTACAAAGGCCGCCTCCATACCTTGTAACACATTAGTTACTCTTCCTCTATAAATATTTCCAACTATCTTACTATCTTGTTCTTCTAAATGAAATTCTATAAGTCTATTGTCTTCCACAATACCCACTCTATTAACTCCACCTAGAGAATCAATAAAAATATACCTCATCACAATTCTCCCATCTTATAACGGCTTATATATATTATTATCCTTTTCTGCATACAGAGCCAATCTTTTTGTAGTTACAGAATCCATATCTATATTAAGGAAAGTATCTCTATTTAGAGCTTCTATAAAGTCTAGCGGTTTTAAATTCCCATTACCTCCAGACCTTAATAAAGTATCTATTGTTATACTTGTATCCCTAATTTCTTTAATAACAAGATTTCCTATAAAGCTTTTAATATTCTCTTCTTTTTCAACTTTCTTCTTTCCTTTTTTTCTCAATCTAGTAATAATTATTTCTTCTTGAGACAACCATTTTATAAATATGCCTTCTAAGTTTTCTTTTTCTTTCTTCTTATCTATATTGAAGTTTATTTCATAAAAAGCCCAAGCTATTAAAGATGCTATGGATTCTTCTTTTTCAAGATATTCACCCCTTATTATTTGAATATCATTAGGCAATACAGCGTTCACCTTTTTTATAAACTCATCTACTGGGATGTAATCAATATCTATATCCATATATTCCTCTTCAGATTCGATACCAAGGGATAGGGGATTTCCTATTGAAAACTTTGGATGAGGATTAAATCCCTCAGAATATTTTATAGGAACACCTGCTCTATTAAATGATCTATGGAATAATCTCATCAAATCTAAATGTCCAATATATTTTAGATAATTCTTCTTATTAAATGCAACTCTTAAAATCAATTATTTCCACCACCAGTCATCGTACATCCCTTTATTCCACAACCTCTACATTGTAATCTACAATCTCCTGTAATCTGTTCCTCAAGGGATTTATTGTACTCTCTTATTAGATAATCTTTAGATACTCCTGGGTTTATGAAATCCCAAGGCAAAATTTCTTCAAGGCTTCTATTTCTTAAAGCATAGAAATCACTATCTATATCTTCTTCACTCATAGCCTCAATCCAAGTATCATATTTAAAATGCTCTGACCAACCATCAAATTTACATCCTTTTTCCCATGCTTTTAATATTAATTTTGATATTTTTCTATCTCCACGAGCAATTACCGCCTCTAAGAAACTTAATTTAGGATCATGGTAGTTAAATACTACCTTGCTGTCCTTTATGCTATTTTTTACCAAATAAATTTTTCTATAGAATTCATCTATTGAATCCTGCCCCATCCATTGAAAAGGTGTAAAAGGCTTAGGTACGAAACAAGATGCACTGGCTGTTACCTTTAAATTACCTTTTCTCTCTTCCTTTGGCAAATCAAAAAATATATCTTTAACTTTATAAGCTAATTCCTTTATACCCATTACATCTTCATCAGTTTCAGTAGGCAATCCAATCATAAAATATAATTTAATAGTAGACCATCCTTCCTTAAACACATAAGAAACTGTATTAATTAAATCTTCTTCAGTAATTCCTTTATTAATTACGTCTCTGAGCCTTTGGCTGCCAGCTTCAGGTGCAAAAGTCAATCCTGATTTTCTAACTTTCTCAATTTCTTTTAATATATCTATACTAAATGAATCTAGCCTTAATGATGGTAAAGAAACTCCTACTTTTTTCTCCTCAAATCTATCCATTAATTTTGAGATTAATAAATATAATTCAGAATAATCACAAGAGCTAAGGGATGACAGTGAAACATTTTCATATCCTGTGCTTTCAACCAATTTATCTGCTAACTCCACTATCTTATCTACTGACTTTTCTCTTATAGGTCTATAAATCATACCTGCTTGACAAAATCTACATCCACGAGTACAGCCTCTAAATATTTCCATAACAACTCTATCATGAACTGTTTCAATGAACGGTACAATCATTTTCTCCGGCACAAACATTGAGTCAAGATCCTTTATCATCCTTTTCTTTATTACCTTTGGAACTACTTCATCTAAGGCTACCCTTTCTTTAATAGTTCCATCATCATTGTATATTATGTCATAGAACTTTGGTACATATATTCCTTCTAATTTAGCCACTTCTTTTAAAAATTGTTCTCTATTCCATTCTTTTTCCTTTTCTTCTCTATATAATTTAAGAATTTCCAATGTAACTTCTTCCCCTTCACCGATTACAAAGAAATCTATAAATTCTGCTATGGGCTCTGGATTGTAAGCACATGGTCCTCCTGCTATAACGAATGGGTCCTCATCACTTCTATCCTTTGATAATAAGGGAATATTAGATAAATCTAAAATATTTAATATATTTGTATAACTCATCTCATATTGCAATGTAAATCCTAAAAAATCAAAATTTCTTACTTCTTCTTTATTCTCTAAAGTAAAAAGAGGAAGATTTTCTTTTCTCATTTCATTTTCCATATCTATCCAAGGTGCAAATACTCTTTCACATACAAATTCATCTTCTTCATTTATTAGATTATATAATATATGAAGCCCTAAATGGGACATTCCTACATCGTATACATCTGGAAAGGAAAATGCAAATTTCACCTTCACTTTATTTAAGTCTTTTATCACAGAGTTTTGTTCCATTCCTATATATCTAGCTGGTTTTTCAACTTTATTTAGAATCCTATCTAGAACTTTTTTGTCTATCATTTGTTTCCACCTTTCATTAATACTATAAATATTATCTTATCACTTTTTCATTGATATTAGTAGTAGCATTTTCTTATCAGATTAATACCTCGGGAAATTTCCCGAGGTATTAATCTGATTTATTATTCTTGTTAAATTGATCTGTAAATTCTTCTATTGTGTCTTTAGAATCAGCTACTACTTTTACTAAATAATCTTTTACCTTTTTTCCATCTTCTTTTAAACTAAAATCATAAGATATATTTTTTTCAATAATCTTAATAATATTATTTGTTGCTTTAGTATTCATCATCCTTATTGCTAAAATAATTAACAAAGTAACTAAAACAAAAATCATTCTACTTATCAATTTATTATAGTAACCATTACTATATTTAAATAAATTTTTGTTCAACTTATAATTTCTTTTATCCATATTATCACCCACCTCAATTAATAATATTTTATTTATCTGAAGTGGATTTTATACCAAATTTAATATTCCTTTATAATAAAAGATGTATTACCATCCTTTAAAGTAAATTTGCCCTTTAAATTTTCAGTTAGATAAACAGACTTATCCTTTGTAACGAAGATAGCTTCTACGCTCTCTAGTGAATTTACTAATTCCATTCCACGATCAAGTCCAAGTACAAATAATGTTGTAGATAAAGCATCTCCATCTATTGATTTACTAGAAATAATACTTACTCCTGTTATTTCATTTTCTGAAGGATATCCTGTCTTAGCATCTAAAATATGATGATATCTTTTTCCTTTATATTCAAAGAATCTTTCATAATCACCAGAAGTAACTATTGATTTATCTTTTACTTGAATTATCCCTAAATAATTCCCAGTAAATTCAAATGGATTTTGTATCCCAATATTCCAAGAGGAACCATCTAGTTTTTCCCCATGTGCAAAAACATTGCCACCTAAATCAATGATAGCGGTATTCGCTCCATTTTCCGTTAATATTCTCTTAACTTCATCAGCAGCATAACCTTTTACTATACCTCCTAGATTTATTTTCATGTTCTTCTCTTTAAGAAATATTTGGTTATTATCTAGTAATTCTAAATTTTTATAGTTAACAAGTGCTTTTTTTTCTTCTATTTCTTTATCTGATGGAATGAATTCCCTCTCCTTTTCACCAGACACTATATTCCATAAATCTACTAGAGGGCCAATTGTAGGATCATAAGCACCATTTGAAATCTCTGCATAGTGCTTTGCTTCCTTTATTACAAAATACGTGTCTTCACTAACTGTAATAGGTTTTATTCCTGCATTATCATTTATTTTACTTACATCACTATCTTTTAGTGTAACACTCATTCTGCTTTCTATCTCTTCCAATCTAGAAAACACCTTATCTAAAATTTTCTCATCAGTTTTATCATATAACTTAATAGTCATTACAGTATCCATTAAAAATTCTGTTCTAGATATGGGCTCTGATCCCTTTGGGAGTTTAGCACCCTTTGAATCCTGTCTCTTTATGCATCCCGTAGTAGTAAATATTAAAGCCAGAAAGATAACTAATCCAATATGTCTTTTCCTTCTCATTTAATCACTCCATATCATTTGAAAAAACCCTAACTTTTAGTTAGGGTTTTATTTATTCTTATAACAAATAGGAAAGTTATACCTTAAAGCTTCATATATTCAACTTTCCGTATATGAGTTCCAAGAAAAGTTACCTAATCTTAGATAGAAATTTTTCTTATTTTGCTGAACTTAATGCTTGATTTACTAGTTCTATCATACCATCTCTTGTATTTGTTGCTCCTGCAATACCATCTACGTTAAGATTTTCTGTTCCATTATTATCGATTATTAATTTTTGAACTGCTGGGATTACTTCAAATGGAGTTGCATATGAGTAATTATCAGCTGATTTTAAATCTCCTTTTTTAACTCCTTCTGCATCTTCCACAGCTACTTCAACATAGTCAACTCCTACGATTTGGCCATCTTGAACTCTTACTTTAACTTCTGCTAACCAACCATGGCTAGCTTCTGCAGCTTTAGCTTCATAAACTCCATCTTTGTAAACTGCCTCATATGTTTCACCTTTAGCAGCCTTATCTAATAACATTTGAGCTACTTCTTTAAAGCTACCCTTAGTATGAGTTGCTCCAGTAACTGCATCAAAATCTACTGCATTAAGGTCTTTCTTTTCATTGAATTGAGTGTTTAAATCTTTGATTACAGCAAGACCTTCAGCGTAAGGATAGTTAGATTCATTTTTAGCTTCTCCTGAAGCTGCTAAATATTCATTATAGTCTAAAGATGCTACTTGTCCATCTTTTACTTCTAGTTTTGCCATAGGATAATTTCCATGATCACTAACTGGCATTTTAACTAAGTAAGTACCATCTACTAAATCGCCTTTTGCTTCATTTTCTGGTGTAGTACTATCAACTGGTTTACTTTCATCAACCGGTGGTGTAGCTTCCTTTTTAGCGCATCCAGTAAATACAACTGTCATTAATGCTAATGCTAACATTAAAGCTAAAATTCTTTTTTTCATTTTCTTCCTCCTGTAAATTAAAAATTTTTTTCTTTTGTATTTTACACTTACTTATTATACTGTATAGTATAAAATTTATCAATACTAAATTTAATTTATCATTTATTGGTTGTCTTTTACCTTTAATATAGGAATATTTGCTACTAGAGCAGAAATCGTAGAACTGTCTATGTCCCTTTTCATTCTTGTTAATTTGATATCTAATCCCTCTTCATCTATATCAGCATATTCAGATATTACCCTAATAATATCACCTTTAATCATATCTAAAAATTTAGGTGAGAGATCTGCTCTATCGTGAACTAATACTAATTTTAATCTTTCCTTAGCTACATTCTTGCTCTTCTCCTCTTTTTTACCAAACAATTTAAATAGATCCAAGAATCTCCCCTCCTATTTACCAAATAATAATTTCAGGATTTTACTTAGCTTTCCTTCTTCATTTATATCTAAGTCTAATAATTCTACTTCATCCCCTATTATTCTTCTGGTTATATTTCTATAGGCTTTTCCTGATAATGCCTTTTCATCAATTACTACTGGTTCCCCCTTGTTTGTAGATATAACTATGGCTTCATCATCTGGTACGATTCCTAAAAGATCGATAGCTAGGATATCTATGATATCATCCATATTCATCATATCTCCTCTCTTAACCATTTCCTGCCTAATTCTATTAATTATCAATTTAGGATTATGTAATCCCTTTGATTCAAGTAATCCGATAACTCTATCAGCATCTCTGACAGCAGATATCTCTGGAGTTGTTACTATTAATGCTATATCTGCTCCAGCTATAGAATTTTGAAAACCTTGCTCTATTCCTGCAGGCGAATCTATTATAATATAATCAAAATCTTTCTTTAAATCATTAACTAAATCTAGCATTTGTTCTGGACTAACAGCAGACTTGTCCTTAGTTTGAGCTGCGGGTAAAAGATATAGTTTTTCATATCTTTTATCTCTTATTAAAGCCTGCTTTAGCCTACAATTTTTCTCTACAACATCTACTATATCATAAACTATTCTATTTTCTAGTCCCATAACTACATCCAAGTTTCTTAATCCAATATCTGCATCAACAACAACTACAGATTTTCCTAAAATAGCTAAGCCCGTCCCAATATTTGCTGATGTAGTTGTTTTACCAACTCCACCCTTACCCGAAGTGATAACTATAGCAGTTCCTAGTTTTTCTTTATCCATTTATTACCCTCCCTTTAATTATTTATTTGGCAGATAAGGCTCTATTGTTACTTCTCCATCTTTCACTTTAGCAATCTCTGGTAATCCACATGTTTCTATATATTCATCTGGTGGCCTAGCAATCTTGTCTCCTATTCTTAACTGCATGGGCTGTAAATTATAAGAGGCAACTATAGCCTCAAGATTGCCATCAACTCCAGCATGGGCAACTCCTCTAAGAGTACCTAGGACTATTATATTACCCTTAGCCTGTATGAGTGCTCCAGGATTTACATCTCCTATTATAACTATATTACCATCATACTCAACAATTTGTCCTGACCTTAATGTCCCATTTACAAACTTCGTCATACCACAATGGATACCTTTAAACACAGTATTATCTTCAAAATCATTCTCTAAATTGTTTTCCGTATTGTTAGTTAAAGAAGGATGAAAAATATGCTTTGGTAATTCCTCCTCAGAAACTACCAAATCATATTTGTATTTTAAAATTAACTTTAATTCTAGTAAATCCTCAATAGATAATTTTTCAGATTTAATTCCTAAAAGTTTTGTTCCATGATAAAAATTAGAAGCATTTTTCATCTTTGTATCTAATTCTTCTTTAACTGATAGAAAATTATCACCATTTATATTTAAAAAAATGCCTTCTTTCACACCCTTAAAGCTTAGTAAATCTTCTTTCACCTTCAAAACTACCTCCACAATAATCTGTATTTATACTCTATTATCATTCTACCAAACTGCTTTTAAAAGGTAATGATTCTTTAGTACCAACTGCATTTAAACCTAAATATTCTGCTATAATATCCCTTGTCATAGGTCCTGCATAACCTCCACTACCTCCTTGAAAAATTACAGAGACTACTGCAATTTCAGGGTCATCATAGGGTGCAAAAGCAACAAACCATGCAAAGTCATCAAAAGTTTCTCCAGTAGAGGGGTTTTCACCAGATTTTTGTGCAGTACCTGTTTTAGATCCTACTTTAACAGGAAAATTTCCAAATACTTTTCTCATTGAACCATCATTGGATACATCTAGCATACCTTTCTTTATATGGTCTAAACTTTTATAATCATTTAATTCTATTCTCTCAGCTTCCCTAGCATTTTCAAATATCGTTTTAGAATTATTATAGTTTTTGATATTATCAATTAAAGTTACCGTATGTCTATATCCACCGTTGGATATAGTTGCTATATAGTTTGCCATCTGCATAGGAGTATAGGAGTTCTGACCTTGACCAATAGTTACATTCAATGTATCTGAAATATTCCAACCAGCTTGGTTTAAATAGCTATATTTTATTTTATCAGCTAATCCTTCTTTTTTATTAGGTAGTTTTTTTTCTGGTTCTATACCAAAGGCATTTAATCTCCTAATAACTTCACCTCTAGTCAAAGGTTCTTCTAATTCTGTCCAACTAACTATATCCTCTATTATATCTGCAATTTCATAATCATCTAACACTATACCTTCTTTTAGATAGTTTCGTATGCTTTTTTGAAGATCTGATTTTAATAGGTATTTAGTGTTTATTATTTTCCTTTGGGGATCAGGTACTCCTCCTGAAGTTTCAGCTGGTATATTTATTTCTATACCTGTTTTATCATTTAATCCCAATTGCTTAGATAAATTTACTATATCTTCAATTTCAAGCTTAACTCCTATATTTTCTCCAGTTCTTGGATTTCTACCAAATGCCAATGAATAGAAATAATAGTTACAAGAATCCCTAATGGCTTCATACATATTTTCATATCCATGGGTTCCCCTACTTTGATTCCAAATCCAACAGCCAAATGGCTTAGTACCTACACCTAATTCAACATAACCCATATCCCTTATTTTCTTAGTAGGACTTAAGCCCTTATCTAGGGCTGCTAATGCTGTTACCATCTTAAATGTTGAGCCAGGTTGTACTGCTGTTTGTGTAGCAACATTATATAATGGCCTTGGTGCTAATGGGTCCTTATCATTTTCTGGAAATAAACTCTTCCAGTCAGTATTAGATATTCCTGTTGCAAATAAATTTGGGTCATAGGCAGGATAGCTTACACTAGACAAAACCTCACCTGTTTTTACATTTAAAACCACTACTGCACCAGATGTAGCATTATTATAAGGTTTACCCTTTTTCTTGTTAATACCAAATTGGTAATTACCCCAGGGACTTTCATATGTGCCACCAACTTGGATTTTTTCTAAGGTCTGTTTTAAAGCCTGTTCTGAAAATTTTTGTAAATTTAAATCCATTGTTAAATAAATATTATCTCCAGGAATTGGTTTCTTTTCATCAAGGATTTTGGTTGTATTCCCCAGTACATCTACCTCAACCCTTTTAATTCCATTTTGTCCTTTTAAAATATCTTCAAAACTTTCTTCAACTCCCGTTTTTCCAATGATATCATTTGGGGAATACTTTTTCTCATCTACATATTTCTTAATCTCATTTGGCTGACTAATCTTACCTAAATAACCTAGCATATGAGCGGCAGTAGTTCCTTCTGGATAATACCTCACCGGCTCTATAGATACTTGTATTCCAGGGAAATCCATCAACCCCTCTTCAATTTTCGCTACTGTAGAATCCTTTATGCCATAGGCAATATTTATTGGCTGATAAGCCAAATGCCCTTGTTTACTAAGTAGCTCGTACAACAATAGAATAGATCTAGATTCATAGTTACTTAAATACTCAGGTATTTTATGTCTTTCCTTCAATTTCTTAAAAGCTTCCTCAGTAGTACTGTCTTCATCTATTTTATTTTCATTATACCATCTTTTCTTATTGTTAATAAATACATATTCAAAATCTTGCGCAATTGAAATCCTAGTATTTATCCCATCATTTAAAAGTTGTTCTTGAGCTAGAGATTTTATATTATCATTTGTAATAAATTCTTCCAATGTGTTAGTATTTTTACTATATTCTAATAAAATATCTATAGGCGATTTCTCTCCTATATTGTCGCCTCCTGTATACTTATATATTACAGTAGTATTATCTTCACTTAATTCTACCTTAATGGGTATATTTGGATCTTTTTGTAATACCATATCTAATAATATTTTACCAGGTATTAAAATTTCCTTTTTACCCTTATCATTTTCTTTGATAATTACTTTGTCTAAAAGATTATTAATTGATGAATGAGACACGATTGTGATAAAATCATCTCTAGCTGTTGTCTTTTCCGTTACTCCATCATAAGAATTCATCAAAATCCTTTTTTGTTCTTTATATTCTTCATCATATGACAGTGAATATTCTTCCATAATAATGTTACCTGTTAAATTTTTCTCTACCATTATATCATATAATAGTTTTCTTAAAATTGGATGGTCTACTATTCTTCTTATAATATTCTTATCATTATTGATTAATTTAACCAATTGCTCAACATCAACGGCTCCCTCAGATACTTCCTTTCCTTTATCTATTAAAGCGTTAATAACCCTCTCTGCTGTTACAAATTTATAATGTTCCTTATATCCTAAATGGATATAAGTAGTATTTAATAACTCTGGTAAAAGATTTTGATTGATTATAATGTCAATAACTTTATCGTTTGGAGTTTGTTCTTCATCAAAATAATCTCTCTCATTTTTATACTTAAACACGTTTAAATTAATTGGAAACTCGTCCACATAAGTAACACCATCTTCTTCTAGCAGCCTAACTAAAGATAGTAATGCGTTATTTTTTTTCTCTATATCTTTTATATTTAATTCATCCTTTAAGATTTGTACAGTAAAGCTAGGTTTATTTCCTGCTAAAAGTCTTCCATACCTATCCCTTATCTCACCTCTTGGTGCAGTAGTATATATCTCCTTTAGTCTTTTATTATCAGATATATCCCTATATGTGTCACCTTCAACAATAGTTAATGTTGCCAATCTAAAGGATAATATAAGCATTAGCAAGATAACAACGTATGTAAGAATGTTATATCTATTGAAAATTTTTTCTAACCATTTCAATTGTTTCACCTCTATCTATTGCCAAACCTTATTGTTGGCACAACAAAAATTTTTGAAAAAATCTTGTATATTGGAATAGATAATACACAATTATATATTGTTTCAGTTACTAATATATCCTTTGCAAATGATAAAAATGGAATGTTTCTAGAAAGGAAAAACATAAATACATAATAAAAGAAATTATAATATATAGTTCCTAAAATAGAAAATAATATAGGTATAAAAATATTTTCTTTTGTCAATTTATTTTCAACTAGCCCTACTAAGTATCCTGCAAAGAAATAAATAAATGCATTTACTCCTATTACGGGACTAAAAACTATATCTTGGACCGCTCCTATTATAAGACCTACAAATCCTCCATAGAATCTTCCTTTATATAATGCAATGGAAATTACTATAAGAAGAGCTGTATTTGGTACAACTCCAAGTATGCTAATATATGGTAATATAGAACTTTGTAGAAAGAAATTCAACAAAACCACTATTGTCAGTATAAGCACAATCATATTCATCCCTCAATCTCAATCAGATATTACAAAAACCTTGTATATTTTTTTAAAATTTATTGCAGGCTTAACCCGTATTTTTTTCATCAAATCCTCATCATCACTAACTACTTCATCTACTTCTCCAATATATATATCTTTAACAAAAGCACCACCAAGACCTGAGGTAAATAGCTTATCTCCCTTGATTATATCTGCTTTATTATCAAAAAGATAACCTGATATTTCTCCATCTATACTACCTGACATTATTCCACCATCTTGTGTCCTTAAAACTTTAAAAGAAATACTACTAATTTCATCTACAACGGTGACTACCTTTGACCAATTAGGTCCCACATCTACAACACGTCCTACGATTCCTTCTATTACAGTATTTTGTTCAATCTCAATTCCTTGAACAACAGTACTTCCCTTTTTTATCCCATCTTTTAATCCCTTATCAATTGTAAATCTATCGAACCAATTACCTGGTTCTTTTCCTGCAATTTGTGCAGAAATCAAATTAAAGCTTGTCTTATCTAAAAGTTTAGCTTCATTTTTTAAATAATCTGTTCTACCTATTATCTCTAAATAATTTCTGTTTTCTTCTTCCAATTGTGCTATTTGTTTTTTTAAGCTTTCGTTTTCTTCCTTTAATTTAGCAATATTTTTAAGATTGCCAAAAAAGTCGGATATATTCTTACCTATAGAATTAGATATTTTTCCAATAGGTGTAAGAATATTACCAACTAATTTTTCGAACTTATTCAAAGCCATTCTTTCAGTACTAGTAATACCTATCATAACAATTAGAATGATAGCAACTGCCGTCACCATCATTCTTTCCTTATTCTTATTGAAAAAAGACATAAAATCACCACTTAACCTATTCTTTTATTATTTGATAAGGTTTTTTTAAGTATTTCAATACTATCTAATGCCTTCCCTGTACCTATTGCAACACAATCTAAAGGTTGTTCTGCAATATGTACAGGCATACCTGTTTCCTCAATAATTAATCTATCTAAGCCGTCTAAAAGTGCTCCTCCTCCAGTTAACATTATGCCTTGTTCCATCACATCAGAAGCCAACTCTGGTGGAGTTTTCTCTAAAGTAGATTTTATTGCCTCTAAAATACTGTGAATCGGCTCTTTCATAGCATCATATATTTCTCTAGAGCTTACATTTATAGTCTTTGGTAGACCACTAATCATATCTCTTCCTCTAATCTCCATTGTAGATATTTCAGAGTTCCCATCAGCTGATCCAATAGTTATTTTAACCTCTTCAGCTGTACGCTCACCAATCATTAAGCTATACTCTTTCTTAATAAAGTTAACTATTGACTCATCTAACTCGTCTCCGCCTACTCTAATGGATTTAGACGTAACAATTCCACCTAAGGATATTATTGCTACTTCTGTAGTACCTCCTCCAATATCTACTATCATAGACCCTGTTGGTTCTTGAACAGGTAACCCAGCACCAATAGCTGCCGCCATAGGTTCTTCAATTAAATAAGCGTCTCTTGCTCCTGCATGTATTGCAGCTTCTTCGACTGCCCTTTTTTCTACTTCTGTAACTCCACTAGGTACACATACTACCACTCTTGGTTGAAAAAATGTTCTTTTTTTTGTAGCTTTTCTTATAAAGTACTTTAACATACTCTTAGTGACATCAAAATCTGCAATTACACCATCCTTTAATGGTCTAATAGCCACAATATTTCCTGGTGTTCTGCCTATCATCTTCTTAGCCTCTTCACCTACTGCCAACACCTGCTTAGTATTAGTTTGTATAGCCACAACTGAAGGCTCCCTAGCTACGATTCCTCTACCCTTTATATAAACTAAAGTATTAGCTGTTCCCAAGTCTATTCCCATATCTTTTACAAATCCATTAAATAGTCCCATATTACTTGCTCCTTCCTTAAATAAAACTTAAATTAGATTTTTTTCTTTAAAACTTATATATTTATTATCACCAATTATTATGTGATCTAACACTTTTATTCCAATTAAATTCCCAGCATCCATTAAACGATTGGTTATATTTATATCTTCATTGCTTGGAGTAGGATCACCACTAGGATGATTATGTATTAAAATCATAGAGTTAGAATTTCTCTTTATAGCAGCTCTAAATACATCTCGTGGATGCACAATAGAAGCATTTAAAGTACCTATTGAAATTTCTTCAGTTACAATAATTTGATTTTTTGTATCTAACAATATAATTTTAAAGTGTTCCTTCTGTAAATATCTCATTTCATCCATATATAAATTTGCAATAGTACTAGGATCATTTATTCTAACCTTACTTAAAGCATGATGATAATTTATTCTCTTTCCTATTTCTATAGCTGCTAAAATTTGGGCTGCTTTACACTCACCTACACCTTTAATCCTCATTAAATTCTGTAAGGAAGTATCTCTAAGGTGTACCAGTCCTCTGCCATCACTGCTTAAAACTTTTCTAGCCAAATCAATTGCTGTATCGTTTTTATTACCTGTTCTGATTATAATCGCCAATAATTCTTCATTTGATAAAGCTCCAGGGCCATGACTATAAAGTTTCTCCCTTGGTCTTTCTGTCATCGGAAGTTCCTTAATCGTGTAATTTTTTTCAAAATCTAGACTATTATCCATAATCCACCTACTTATCTATAATATTTTTACGTTAAAAAATTTATTTAATAAGTAGTCAAGCTTTCCAAGAGGCAAGCCTACCACATTAGAATAACAACCATTTATTTTCTCAACTAAAATTTGACCATATCCTTGGATTCCATATGCTCCTGCTTTATCCATAGGCTCATTTGTATGAATATATCTCATTATTTGTTCTTCTGATAAATGTCTGAATCTAACTGCCGTATTTTCATAATCTATGATTTTAATATTAGTATTTGCTCTAATAATGCAAATCCCAGTAATTACACTATGTTCCTTTCCATTTAATAAAGATAAAATTCTAAATGCATCTTTTTCATCCTTTGGCTTACCTAGTATCATATCCTCCGAAACTACTATGGTATCGGCTCCAATAATTATCTCACCATTACTAAAATAATTACTTACCCAATATGATTTCTCAAATGCCAAAGACATCGCTACCTGCTCTGGTAATTCTCCTTTTATCTGTTTCTCCTCAATTTCAGCACCGAATATTATTGGGTTTAGATGATATCTATTTAGTATTTCTTTTCTTCTTGGAGAAGAAGATGCTAATATTATCTTTTCCATACTATCTCCTTAACTATCCAAAATATGAACTTAAACTTTTCTTCAAGTTTCTAGATATAAAGATTGACGAAAGCCCTACAAAATATCCAGTAAACAAACTGGTAAGTAAAAGAATAGGAAGATACGAATATATTCTAGAATTATACATCATAGCTGCAGCTACACTAACTTGAGCAACATTATGAGCTACTGCCCCAAAAATACTCACACCTATAAGACTAAAAATCCTAGTAAAATATTTATATACAATGAACATTGTAATGCAGGATAATATAGATCCCGCAAGACTATAAATAAGACTAGATATACTGCCAGTTATAAGTACAAGTACTATGCTCTTTAGTATACCTACTATAAAAGCTTCCTTGAAGCCAAATATAATCAATGTAACTAAAATAACCATATTAGAAAGCCCCAGCTTAGCACCTGGCACTGTAATTGGCAATGGGATTGCTGACTCCAAAACTGATAATGCAAGTCCTATTGACACCAGCAGTGATAAAAATATTATTTTGTTCAATCTTTTCATAGTTTCTATCATCCTTAATTGCTTATATAATCCACGTCTCTTATTTCTTCTGCTCCTTTTATCTCTACAACTAACTTATTTGGTAAACATACTATTATCTCACCAGCTTTAGATATTGTTCCTTGCAATACATCTAATTTATCAGGACAATCTGCATCTATAACTTTTACCTCACCATCTCCAATTTCAATTAAATTATATCCAAATTCAGTTTCAATAGGTATAGTTTTTCCAATCACTGATTTATCAAATATTATCTTTTTATATTCTTTACCATCCACTTGAATGCTAATATACTTTTCTTTATACCCAGTAGCACTGTTCTTAATAAATCCTAAAGAAACCAAACTAATTGCTATAATAACGATTATTAAAATTTTATCAGCTTTTGTCATATAAATCATCCTTTATCCAAATGGTCAAGCTAATTTTCATACATTATTAGTTTACCATTTATATTTTTTATTTACAAGTTACATTTTAAGAAAAAGAAAAGAGCCTTTATAGGCTCTTAATATTAAACTGCTATATCCTTAGCTGAATTAGAGTATATAGCTTTAGTAGGACATTTTTCAGCACAAACTCCACAATTTATACATTTCTCATAGTTAATTTTTGCTAAATTATTTTCGAAACTAAACGCATTCTCTGGACAATTTTTAACACAGATTTGACATCCTATACATCCTATACTACATTTGCTTCTTACTTCCTTACCAGTATCTTTACTCTTACATTTTACAACGAATTGATTATCGTATGGCACTAACTCAATAATAGATTTAGGACAGACTTCTATACATTTCATACAAGAAGTACATTTTTCTTTATCTATAAAAGCTACTCCATCAATTATCTCTATGGCATCAAAAGCGCAAACATCTTTACAAGTTCCACAGCCTAAACATCCAAAGGAACAAGTTTTGCTACCACCTTGTAATATATTAGCAGCTCTGCAATCTTTAATACCTTCATATTTATATTTTTCTTTTGCCTTATTGCAATCACCTTGACAAAGAACTGTAGCTACCTTTCTCTCTACATTTGCTGCATTAACTCCCATAATATCTGCTATTTGTTCAGCAACTGGTTTTCCACCAACATTACAAGCATTAACAGGAGCCCTACCTTCTGCTATAGCATTTGCTAAACCGTCACATCCTGGGAATCCACAAGCACCACAATTGGCCCCAGGTAATACTGATCTAACTTTTTCTACCTTTGGGTCAATTTCTACTGCAAATACATTAGATGCT
This sequence comes from uncultured Tissierella sp., assembly GCF_902479755.1. NCBI lineage: Bacteria > Bacillati > Bacillota > Tissierellia > Tissierellales > Tissierellaceae > Tissierella > uncultured Tissierella sp. The sequence continues at coordinate 22,724 of NZ_CABSQO010000043.1, forward strand.
ATGGCTAGAAGAACTGCAGAAATTAACCCCATTGCACCTACTACTAACATTGGATTTAATATATCAGTCATGTCTTTACCTCCTATACAAGCCCATTAAAGCCTAAAAAGGCTATGGACATCAATCCTGCAGTAATTAAGGCTATAGGAAATCCTTTCAAAGCTTCAGGTATATCTGCTATTTCAAGTTTTTCTCTAATACCTGATATAAGTACCAAGGCTAGTGTAAAGCCTACGGAAGCCCCTATAGCATTAAAAGTCGTTTGAACTAAATTATATCCTTCTTTTATATTTAAAATCGCAACACCTAATACTACACAGTTTGTAGTGATAAGTGGTAAATAAACTCCCAATGCATTATATAATGTAGGAGACATTTTTTTAAGAACTATTTCAACAAATTGAACCAATGCTGCTATAACTAATATAAAAACAATTGTTTGTAAATACCCTATTCCCATTTTGTCCAAAATTAAATGCTGAATAAAATAAGTAATTATAGATGATAATGTAACTACGAAAGTTACTGCAACACCCATCCCGGTTGCAGTTTCCATCTTATTTGATACTCCAAGAAATGGGCAAATCCCTAGGAATTGAGCTAATACATAGTTGTTTACAAAAATTGTACTAATCAATATTGCTGCTATACTCATTTAGCTTTCCTCCTTATTTAAATTTCGCTAGAAGCTTTTCTTCTTCTAACTACATTGAAAATTCCTATCAATAGTCCAAGTACAATAAATGCTCCTGGAGGTGCTACAAGGATTCCTGCAGGTTGGAAACTAGCTCCAAATAATGATTTTCCTAAGAAAGTTCCTGCTCCAAATATTTCTCTTATACTCCCTAGAACCACAAGTGCAATAGTATAACCAAGTCCCATTCCAAGTCCATCTACTATTGAAGGTATGATACCATTTTTAAATGCAAAAGCTTCTGCACGGGCAAGTATTATACAATTTACTACTATTAATGGAAGGAATATACCCAATGCTTGATAAATAGGTTGAGCATAAGCCTTCATAAACATTTCAATTATAGTAACAAAAGTTGCTATTACAACAACAAATGCTGGGATACGAATTTTATCTGGAATTATATTTCGAAGTAAAGATATTACTAGGTTTGAACCTACTAATACTGCAACTACTGCTAGCCCCATTGCTAAACTATTTGAGACATTAGTAGTAACAGCTAATGTTGAGCACATACCTATTAATTGTACAAATATAGGATTATCATTAATAATGCCATTTTTAAATACTTTTGATAATTTCACTCTTTCCACCTCCACTTACATTAGTTTGAAAGTTGTGTATTAAATACTTCTCTAGCTGCATTTACACCAGCCATAACACCTTTAGAAGTTACTGTAGCACCTGATATAGTTTCAACAGTTATTTCCTCTGCTGTACTCTTATCTGCAAATTTACTATAAAATTCTGGCTCAGCAGCCTTTGAACCTAGTCCTTTTGTTTCAGAGTGTTCTACTAATCTCATGCCTTTTACATTTCCATCTATTGAAAAACCAGTTAATGTAACAAGGTCTCCACCAAATCCTTTAGACACCATTTTTATAGCATATCCATTTAGATTTTCACCACTATATGCTTCAAATATTTCTACAACTGATTCGTTGTTTCCTTTTATCTCGCTAAATTTTCCTTCATCTAAAGGCTTAAATTTACTGTCTTCACCAAATATTTCCTTTAAGGCTTCCATGCTGCCTGCCATTTCTAACTCAGCAATTTTTCCTTTAGTTAAATTATTTGATACAGCTAGAACTCCTGCTGATATTGCTGTAATAATAAATAAAATTAATCCTAGTTTTATAGTTTCTTTCATCTATTTCGCCCTCCCAAATATTTTTGGTGCAGTAAACTTCTCTATTAGTGGGCTTGCAACATTCATTAAAAGAATAGAATATGAAACACCTTCAGGGAATCCACCCTTTACCCTAATAAGAGCAGTTAAAGCTCCTGCACCTAATCCAAATATTATTTGACCAAGAGGTGTAACAGGTGTAGTTGAGTAATCTGTAGCCATAAAAAATGCTCCTAGTATTAATCCTCCACCTAATATATGATACATAAGTTGATCTGCTTCAACTCCTAATAGAAGTAACAGTATAGCAGTTGTTCCTATATAAACAACAGGAGTCTTCCAGTTTATAACTTTTCTAATTATTAAATATAGGGCACCTATAAGTAATAATAATGCTGAGGTTTCACCAATCGCTCCTCCTACGTTCCCAATAAACATATCCATTAATGATGGTAATTCTGCAGCTGCTTGAGCAACTGTAGCAGAAGCCCCTGCATCTGCTGCACCGTACTTCATTATGGCTAGTGGTGTTGCACCTGCAACAGCATCTGCTCCCGGCAACACAAAATTCGACATGATATTTGGCCATGAAGCAAGTAATACTGCTCTAGCTGCTAATGCTGGATTCATAAAGTTAGAACCTATTCCACCGAAGCATTGCTTAACTATGATAATAGCAAATCCAGAACCAAACACTGGAATCCACCAAGGTGCATTAGCTGGTAGATTAAATGCTATCAAAATGCCTGTTATCACTGCACTATAATCATTTATAGTAATTTCTTTTTTAAATAATTTCTGTATTGCTGCCTCAAAAAATAAAGCTGATGCTACAGATATTAATATTAATTTTAAAGCATTAAGTCCAAAGAAATAAACTGAGCCAATTATGGCTGGTATTAAAGCTATTATTACATCTAACATTATTCTTCTAACAGATTCATTTGATCTAATATGAGGTGAAGAAGATACTATTAGCATATCTGGAATAGCTGAATCTGTCATTGTAGTGTTTAACACTTTACCTTCCATTAAATTTCCTCCTAGCTACTATGATTTTTTCCTCTTTGCAAGAACTTCTCTCTTTGCAAATCTTATTGATTCTACTAATGGCCTCTTTGCAGGGCATATAAAAGAACACGATCCACATTCAACACAATCTAAAGCTCCGTGTTTCTCAGCACCTTGGAAATCATTCTTTAGAGCATATGCTGAGATAAATAGAGGTTGTAAATGTACTGGACAGGCCTCTATACATTTGCCACATTTTATACATGGTGAAACCTTCTGAGCCGCAGCTTCTTTTTCAGTAAGAACAAGAATTCCTCCTGAACCTTTAATTACTGGTACCTCTGTTGAGAATTGACTTAGTCCCATCATAGGTCCGCCCATAATTACTTTACCTGGTACTCCATTGAAGCCACCAGCTTGATTTATTACTTCTTGGAATGGTGTCCCTATCTTCACTATAAGGTTTCTAGGTTCATTGACGCCATTGCCCGTAACAGTTACAACTCTTTCATATAAAGGTTTACCTTCCAATATAGCTTCAGCTACAGCTTTAGCTGTACTCACATTGTTTACTACACAACTGACATCCATTGGTAGTCCACCAGAGGGTACCTTTCTACCAGTCGTAGCATTAATAAGCCTTTTTTCATCACCTTGTGGGTACTTTGCTTTTAAAGTAACTATTTGAATATTATCTTGAGGTTTAATTACTGCTTTTAGGGCATCTACTGCATCCATCTTATTATTCTCAATACCTATAAAGCCTTTTTCCACGTTTAATGCTTTCATTATCGCCTTTAATCCAAATATAATCTTTTCTGGCATTTCTAGCATTAACCTATGGTCTGAGGTTAGAAATGGCTCACATTCTGCACCATTTATAATAACTGTATCAATTTTTTTCTCAGGCGGCGGTGATAATTTTACGTGAGTAGGAAATCCTGCTCCACCCATGCCTGTTATTCCTGCTTCTTTGATGATGTCAATTATTTCCTTTGAAGAAAGTTGTTCTAGACCTCCCTTAGGTTTAATTGTTTCATCCATTTCATTAGTACCATCTGACTCAATAACTACACAAGTTGCATTGATACCAGTAGGTGTAGTTATTGTTGTTATACTCTTTACTGTTCCAGTAACGCTAGAGTGAACAGGCGCCGATACAAATGCTTGGGATTGTCCAATTTTTTGTCCTACCTTAACTCTGTCACCTACGTTAACTATAGGTTCGCAAGGTGCACCTGTATGCTGATGTAAAGGTATATATACTATGCTTGGTTCCTTTGCATATTCCAGAGCCTTCTTTTCTGTCAACTCTTTGCTATGTGGTACATGTACCCCACCTTTGAAAGTGAGATTGTCAAGTTTCATTCGCTTCCACCTCTCTATTAATATTTTAAAATTCCCCATTAAATAATTAGTCCTAATTTACCTAGGTCTATAATTTTCCTTCTATATTATAACATTAAACACTTTTCTTGTACATAAAAGGCCTCTGTAAAAGACTGTCAATTCTTACACAATCATTGTTAATTTTTCTGTAATTTTAATTGAAAATTGCCCATTTATTTCTATAAACAATAAAATTTACCTCTTGCATTTTTTGTAGCCTATAATTATATTATAATTTATATACAATTGTCTCCACAAATAAGACAACATGGTTACCATGTATTGTATCCATGTCTGCAATCATAATATAATTTTTATCAAATTTGTAATTCCGTTGATTTTACTAGGTTTTATTATTGTTTAACAATTGTCAAGTTTTTGCTACTTTTTATACATTTTGTAATTGTTACAAAAATTTTATATTTATCCATCTATAATTATGGGTTCTAGTAATAAAATATTCCCTCTAATAAAGATAAATATTGCACAAATAAAACCTATTATAGAGAACCAGGCTGAGATTTTCCCTTTCCATCCTTTGTTATATCTTAGATGTCAATACATAGAATATATTCTAAGTAGTAAATGACCAAGTTTCTTTTAGATCCTATCCCCAATATCTTGACCAAACAGACTTTACCTAAATCATATCTTTAACAATAACTAATATAAACATCAAATATCCAAAGGTTATAGATTGTATGCAGTTAACTTATTTGGTCAATTCCAAAATAGGATAAAATCCATAAAGATAGATTGTTAAATGTTTATACTGATAAAAATAATGTTCGTTATTTTTAAGACTTTTATTGTCTAATATATTTCCTTCTTTTATCTTTTATTATAATACTATTTATCGACCCAAAGCTTGATTGATAAAAATTGAAACCTTTCTAATTAAAGGATTCTTTATCCAAATCTTCTTTGTTTTTGCTTCCTGTCCATTTTGAACTTTTTTAATTTAATGTAATATCGTTCTGTTGACCATATTTTCCCTAAACCTTAAATAAAGTTCATTTATTTTTAATATAAACCCTAATCGCTTAAGATAGTACTTTCCCCGGGCAATAAATTTACAAATTCTTCATAGGCAAAAATGCTATCTATAAAATTTCCTAAAATAATATAAAATAATAATAGTAAAATACTAAAGAGTTATGAAATTGAAGTAATACTATTAAATTTCTAAATCTATAATAATTCTCTAAACTAAATTTTGGTTTTCTTCCCACAAAAAATACCTCCAAGTAGATAATCTAATTTTAATTAATTAAACTGTCTACTTTG